>NZ_JBFAJA010000013.1:0-94894 GCF_040654975.1 Dactylosporangium sp. NPDC050588
CCCTCCTGCGGGTCAACGCCCACGGCTCCGGCGACATCCTGCGCATCGACGGCCGCGGCACGGTCCAGGACTCCTGGCTGCACGACCCGGGCGGCACCGGCTCCGCCCAGCACAACGACGTCATCCAGTCGACGAACGCCATCTACATCCGCATCCTGCACAACCGCCTGGAGAACCAGCACACCCAGACGTCGTGCATCCTGCTGAAGGCCGACATCGGCTCCATCAACGACGTCGTGGTCGACAGCAACCTCATGAACGGCGGCGGCTACTCCTTCTACTGGTACGACGCCAACTACAAGATCACCAACGGCAAGATCACGAACAACAAGTTCATGCGCCAGTCCGGCGGCGGCTTCTGGCCCAAGGGCGGCTACTACGGCACCCAGGCCTTCCAGGCGTCCCAGCTCCCCCAGTGGAGCAACAACACCTGGAACGACAACGGCCAGCAGATCGGCATGTAATTCAGGCAGGACCATCAGGCAGGGGCGCGGCGCCATCCACTGGCACCGCGCCCCTGCCTTTTCCCTGCAAGCACACCATCGCCGGCCACTGGGCCGCGGACTGGTCGCGAAGCCACCGACGGCGTGAACCACCGAACGATGGTCGTCCGGACGGCCGGGATTGTCCTTTGATCATGGTGGTGGTTTGAGGGGTTCGGGGCCGGCTGACGTTGCGTTGCTGTCCGCGTGCGGGTTCGCCGATCCGTCTGGTCGCAGGACGGGCCAGCGCGGAGGTGGGTTCCTTCCGTCCGGCTGAACATCGGGTGGCGTGGGCACCGTCCGTGCAGTGGTCGCGGTGCTGTTCCCCGGCCGCCGTCCTCACGTGGTCCAGCGCCGTAGTTGGCGCTCACAACCCATCCGCATCCCGCCGACCGCCGGCGCGACGCGCTCGTCGTCGTTGGTTCATGAGCAGGGCGGCGCGCGCCTCACCGCGGCCGAGCCGATCCGCTCGGAGTGGTCAGCTGGCGTTCTGTAAACCGTTGACCTGGACCACGACCGACTCGGCGGCGGCGACGGCCTCGGCGGCGACCAGGACCTCGATGGCGGCCAAGGGCTCGGCGGCGGCGAGGGTCTCGACGGCCGAGCGGCGGCAGCGGCGGCGTACGGGCTGAGGGGCGGCGGCGACGACAGGCATGCCGCCGGCGGCGCGGACGGCGCGCGTGACGAAGCCGACCTTCGCGGCCAGGCCCGCGCCCCGGAAGGAGCGGCGAGGCCTGGCGACGCCCGCGGCCGAGGGCTGCGGGTCCGGGTCCGCGCCGGCCGGAACCCCCGCTACCGCGAAACCGGAGGAAGCGAGCGCGAGCGCCGGGGCCGGCGTGGAGCGGCGGCGGAGGCGGCCGATGAAGCTGAGCAGCGGGGCGCCGGCGAGGAAAAGCAGAGCGGCGGCGGCCACCAGGACCAGCGGGAGCCAGGACGAGTCCGCGATCGCCTCGCCGCCGAAGTGGCCGAGGAGCGCGCCGTAGGTGGCCCAGAGGGTGGCGGCCAGAACGTCGTACGAGGCGAAACGGCGGGTCGACACGCCGTTGCGGCCGGCGTAGATGGCGGTGATCATGCGGCCGGCGGGAACGAAGCGGCACAGGAGGACGGCCAGGAAGATGTGCTTGCGCATGGCTTCGTTGAGGCGCAGGGTGATCGCCCTGGGCTTGCGCCGGGCCAGGCGGTCCGGGGTGCCGGCGTCGCGGCGGGCCAGGCGGCGGCCGAGCAGGAACGCCAGGAGGTCGCCGGAGACCGCGCCGAGGGCACCCGCGGCGACGAGCAGCAGCAGCTGGACGTGGCCGGTGGTGGACAGGATGCCGCCGCCGATCATCAGGGCCTGGGCCGGGACGACCGGGACGAACGCGTCGATGGTGAGGAGGACGAGAATCGTTGCGTACAGGACACCGGGAGCTGCCACCAGGTCCATGACCGCGTCTACCATGTCCCGCTCACCATGGTCCGCCCCCTACCCCGTCGTCAGTCGACCATTCCCCGTTGACCATGGCAACACGAATGCACCCCATTCCATGCCCAACTGGTGATGATTGTGTCCGGCGTCTCCTTAGAAACCGCTGAGAAACGCATACCCGCAGGTAGGAAGGGCGGGAAAGCTAGCCGATGGTCTCGTCCAGGTAACACCAGCGCCAGTACTCGCCGGGCTCGATCGAGCGCATGACGGGGTGATGGGTGGTGAGGAAGTGCTGCGTGGCGTGCCGGCGCGGGGAGGAGTCGCAGCACGCGACGTGCCCGCAGGTGAGGCACTGGCGCAGGTGGACCCAGTCAGTGAAGCCCATCTCGATACATTCCGGACATCCCTCGACCTCCGGGATGTCCAGCTTCTCCGCGGCTTCGATGTGCGGGCAGGTCACAGATCTCCTCGCTCCAGCAGTGACTCTTCCAGGTCCATGTCGCGCTGCGCCTGGCGCAGCGTCTCCTCGGGGATCTTGCCGGTGTCGCGGGCGCGTCGGAAGACCTCGCGTTCGGCGTTCAGCATCTCGCGCCGCAGGCGAGCGTACGCGGCCGACGGCGTTTCCCGGTCGGATCGGCCGAGACGCTCCCAGGCGAGGTTGGAGCGGCTGAGCGCGACCTGCCGCAGCCGTTCGACGACCCCGTCGGGCGCGTCGTCGGCGACCTCCTCCAGGCGGGCCTTGCCGGCCCGGCTCGCCTCGTGCTGCACCGACGCCTCGGCGAGCGCGTCCTCCTTCTCGTCGTCGCCGGGGACCTTCAGCCAGCGGGCCACGGTCGGCAGTGTCGCGCCCTGCAGCACCAGCGTCGCCACGATCACCCCGAAGGCCAGGATCACGAAGAGTCCGCGCGGATAGGCGCCGGCCTGCTGCGGTGACGGCAGCGAGAGCGCCGCGGCGAGGGTCACCGCGCCCCGCATGCCGGCCCAGGAGATGACCGCGGGCGCCGCGAACGTCGGCGACGGGTCGCGGCGGCGGACCCGTGGGATCAGCCGGGCGAGGTACACGGTCGGGAACAGCCACACGATCCGGGCGACGACCACGACCCCGACGACGGCGGCGAGGCAGCCGAGCGTGAACCAGAACGACCGCTCGACCTGCTCGATGAGCGCGCGCAACTGCAGGCCGACGAGGAGGAATACCGCCCCTTCGAGGAGGAACTTCACCATCCGCCAGAAAGCGTCCATCTGCAGCCGGGACGCGGCGGACATGAGCGTCGGCATCCTGTGCCCGAGGGCGAGACCGGTGACGACGACCGCGACGACCCCGGAGGCGTGGATGCTCTCCGCCGGCAGGAACACCACCCACGGCGTGAGCAGCGAGATCGCGTTGTCGATGAGCGGGTTCTCGACCTTCTTGTGCACGTACCCGAGGACGATGCCGCCGACGATGCCGATGCCGACACCGCCGAGCACGGCGAGCGACGCCGTCTGGGTGATCGACCAGGTGTCGACGGCCTCGCCGACCGCGGCGGCGACCGCCACCCGCAGCGTGACGAGGGCGGTCGCGTCGTTGATGAGGCTCTCGCCCTCCAGCACGGTGACGATCCGCCGCGGCAGGCCGATGCGGCGGGCGACGGCGGTGGCCGCGACCGCGTCGGGCGGCGCGACGACCGCACCGAGCGCGAAACACATGGCCAGGGGCACCTGCGGCAGGAGCGCGTGGAGCGTGAAGCCGACGGCCGCGGCGGTGAACAGGACCAGTCCGACGGCGAGCAGCAGGATCGGCCGGAGATTGAAGCGGAACGCGGGAACCGAGGTCTCCAGCGCCGCGACGTACAAGATGGGCGGCAGGATCCCGAGCAGCACCATCTCCGGGTCCAGCTCGATCTCCAGCACGCCGGGAATGAAGGAGATCCCGATCCCGACCAGCACCAGCAGGATGGGTGACAACACACCGATCCGCCGGGCCACCACGGAGGTGGCGACGACGACGGCGATCAGTCCGACGATGTTCTCGAGCCCGTGCACGCGGGAAGCCTATCCACCGGTAGGACGCAACGGACGTGTGGTGACGGCGGCCACTCCGGCTGAGACACTGCACCCGCACATGCACGAAGTCGTCAGGTAGGGAAGGATCGTCCCCATGTGTGCCGCGCGACAACTACCGCACCCGCCGGGAGGGTGTGCGCATGCCTGACGTCGGCACGACGGCCGACCTGCGCAACCGGCGCCTCGGCCTGCACACGGGCGAACGCATCCGGGTGCTGCTCGTCGAGGACGATCCCGGCGACGCGTTCCTGGTCCAGGAGCTGCTCGCCGAGGCCGACGCGCCGTTCGACGTCAGGGTCGCGCAGACGATGCGGGAGGCCCGGCCGCTGCTGCGCGAGGCGCACTGCGTGCTGCTCGACCTCGGGCTGCCCGACGCGAGCGGCCTGGACGGGCTGCGGCAGGTGCTGCACGACGCCGGCCGGGTCGCGGTGTGCGTGCTCACCGGCCTGGAGGACGAGCACCTGGGCACCGCGGCGGTCGCCGAAGGCGCACAGGACTATCTCGTCAAGGGCGCCGTCGACGGTACCGGTCTGTCGCGGGCCGTCCGCTACGCCGTCGAACGCAAGCGGGCCGACGAGCAGGCCCGGCTGCTGCGCGAATCGGAGCTGCGGCAGGCGGAGTCGGCCCGGCTCGAGCGCGGCCTGCTGCCCAAACCGATCATGGCGGGTGTACAGGCGGACCTGTGGTCCATCTACCGGCCCGGCCGCGACCGGGGCCTGCTCGGTGGCGACTTCTTCGACGCGATCGGCGTCGACGGCACCCACCTGCACCTGCTCATCGGCGACGTCTGCGGGCACGGCGTCGACGAGGCGCCGCTCGGGGTGGCGCTGCGCGTCGCCTGGCGGGCGCTGGTCCTCGCCGGCGTCCCGGAGGACCACATCCTGGACTCGCTGGAGCAGGTGCTGGTGAGCGAGCGGCGCACCGACGAGCTGTTCGCCACGGTCGCGGTCGCCACCGTCAACCTCGCCGAGGGCACCGCCCGCATCCGGCTCGCCGGCCACCCGCCCCCGATCCTGATCGCCGGCGACCGGGTCGAGCCGTGTGCCGTTCGGCCAGGGCTCGTGCTGGGCGTGATGCCCGGCGTCCCCCGCCCGGCCACCGAGGTGCGCCTGGGCGAACCCGGCTGGCAGCTCCTGCTGTACACCGACGGCCTCATCGAAGGCAGCGCCGGCCCGGACGCGTCCGGCGGCGAACGCCTCGGCATCGAGGGGATCGTCGACGTGCTGAAGGACCCCGGCCGCGCGCTCCCCCGCGACCTGCCGGCCTGGCTCGCGGCGCAGGCCGAGGGCCACAACGGCGGGCCGCTGTCCGACGACATCGCCGTCCTGCTGCTGGACCCGAGGAGTTCGCGTTGAACCCGACCAGATGGTCGCTCTGGCGCCGGATCATCGCGCTCTGCGCAGTCGTGGCGGGCCTGCTCGGGCTCATTGCCGTCAGCGCCACCGTCACCGCGGCCGCCAACCGGGCGGACACCACGAAGGTGATGGACCGGCTCACGCCCGCGCTCATCAACACCGAGCAGCTGAACTCGCAGCTGCTGCGCCAGCAGACGAGCGCCCGCACGTTCCTGCTGACCGGCAGGGAGAGCGACCTCGACACGTACAAGGCCGCACAGCAGTCCGAGACGGAGATCCTCGCCGATACCGAGCGACTCCTCTCCGACGAGCCCGACCTGCTCAGCACCGTCCACGACGTGGCGGCGGCGACCTCACGGTTCCGACGCGAAATCACCGAACCGCTGATCGCGCAGACCCGCACGGACGGCCCCAGCGCCGAACGCGCGACGCCGACCGCCGCCTCACGGGCCGTCTACACCGCGGCCTCCAGCCAGATCGACGCGTTGCGCAGCGGACTGAACACCCGGCGCAACACCGTCAGCGCCGAGGTCCGGTCCACCGGCAACGTGCTGATCGTGCTGCTCGCCTTCGCCGGGATCGTGATCATCTTCGCGGGCGTCGCGCTGGCGCTGCTCCTGCGTCGACTGGTGACGCGGCCCGTGACCGAGCTCGCCGCCGAGGTGCGCATCGTCGCGGGCGGCAACTACGACCACGCGATCACCGGCGGCGGCCCCCCGGAGCTGGCCGCGCTCGCCGCCGACGTCGACACGATGCGCCGGCGGATCAACACCGAGCTGCAGGACGTCGTCGAGGCGCGCCGGCTGGTCGAGGAGGCCAACCGGATGCTCGAGCAGCAGGCCGCCGAGCTGACCCGGTCCAACCGCGACCTCGAGCAGTTCGCCTACGTCGCCTCCCACGACCTGCAGGAGCCCCTCCGGAAGGTCGCCTCCTTCTGTCAGCTGTTGCAGCGTCGGTACGCGAGACAGCTGGACGAACGGGCGGACCAGTACATCGCCTTCGCCGTCGACGGCGCCCAGCGCATGCAACGGCTGATCAACGACCTGCTCGCCTTCTCCCGCATCGGCCGGCTCACCAGCGGCTTCTCCGACATCGACCTCAACAAGGTCGTCGTCGACTCCGCCGAGCAGTTCGAGTCGCTGCGCGAGTCGACCAGCGCGGAGATCACCTTCGTCGACCTGCCCGTCGTACGAGGGGAGGAACCGCTGCTCGGAGCCCTCTTCAGCAACCTCATCGGCAACGCGCTGAAGTTCCGCCACCCCGACCGCACCCCGCACATCCTCATCGACTGCCAGCAGGTCGGCGAGGAGTACGAGTTCAGCGTCGAGGACAACGGCATCGGCATCGAGCCCGAGTTCGCCGACAAGGTCTTCGTCATCTTCCAGCGCCTGCACGCGAAGGACGCCTACCCCGGGACCGGCATCGGCCTGGCGATCGCGAAGAAGATCGTCGAATACCACGGCGGCAGGATCTGGATCGACCCGTCGCAGACCGAAGGTACGCTGTTCCGGTTCACGCTGCCTGTACCTGTATCTGATCCTGATCCCGCCCCTGCGCTTTCGTCTGCGTCATCGTCTTCGACTGCGTCATCGTCTTCGCTTGAGGAGTCCGTTCAATGACCGCACCCAGGGAGTCGTCCCTGCCGATCGAGGTGCTCCTGGTTGAGGACGACCCGGGCGACGTGCTGATGACGCAGGAGGCGTTCGAGGAGCACAAGGTCCGCAACAAGCTCAACGTCGTCCAGGACGGCGAGGAGGCCCTGGCCTACCTGCGCCGCGAAGGCCCGCACGCGGACGCCCCCCGGCCCGACCTCATCCTGCTGGACCTCAACCTGCCCCGCGTCGACGGCCGCCAGGTCCTGCAGGCCATCAAGGAGGACCCGGACCTGCGCCGCATCCCCGTCGTCGTCCTGACCACCTCCCAGGCCGACGAGGACATCCTGCGCAGCTACTCCCTGCACGCGAACGCCTACGTGACGAAGCCGGTCGACTTCGACAGCTTCATCGCCGTCGTCCGCCAGATCGACGAGTTCTTCGTCAGCGTCGTGAAGCTGCCCCCGCGCGGCTGACCTTCCCCGCCTGCTGACAGATCCGGCCGCGGCCCGCTGACCCCGCAGCACCGCGGCCTTGTCATCTTGACGTTCGGGCGCGGTGGTTTGGGCGTGCCGTTCCGTCAGCGTCGCGGCCCGGATTCGACGCCGGCTTCAACTCGGGTCACAGCCTGCCCGCTCCCGGAGCGTCGCATCCTGCCCGCGTCGTGTCCCGAACCGACCCGCCGCGGCCCGGCCTGACCCGTCCCGGCCCGACCTGACCGTCCCGAACCGACCCATCCCGGCCCGGCCTGATCCGTCGCGGCCCCGCCTGACCCGTCGCGGCCCGACCTGACCCGTCCCGAACCGACCTGACCGTCCCGAACCGACCCATCCCGGCCCGGCCTGATCCGTCGCGGCCCCGCCTGACCCGTCCCGGCCCGACCTGACCCGTCCCGGCCCGACCTGACCCGTCCCGAACCGACCTGACCGTCCCGAACCGACCCATCCCGGCCCGGCCTGATCCGTCGCGGCCCCGCCTGACCCGTCCCGGCCCGACCTGACCCGTCCCGGCCCGACCTGACCCGTCCCGAACCGACCTGACCCGTCCCGGCCCGTCGCGCCCCGTCGCGGCCCGATCCGTCCCACTCCGGCGCGGCCTGCCCCTTCGTGGCCTGGCGGTTCGTCCTCGCTGGGCGGGCGGGCTGGTGTTCCGGCCCGGCTCAGTGGCCGGGCCGGAACGCTCCGGGTTTGCGTCAGGCGGTGTCGGCGACCTTGGCCACCTTCGCCAGCAGCAGGGCCTCGGCGACGCAGACCCGCTCGAACTCGCCCAGGTGCAGGCTCTCGTTGGGCCCGTGTGCCCTGGTGCTCGGGTCCTCGACGCCTGTGACCAGGATCGCCGCCTTGGGGAACATCTCCTGGAACGTCGCGATGAACGGGATCGACCCGCCCACGCCCATGTCGACCGGGCTCACGCCGTCCCACGCCTCGGTGAACGCCTGGCGGGCAGCCTCGTACACCGGGCCGGTCGCGTCGATCACGCACGGCTCACCGAGCTGCTCGAGCGTCACCGTGACCTTCGCGCCCCAGGGAACGTGCCGCTCCAGGTGGGCGACCATCGTGTCGTACACCCGCTGCGCCGAGTCACCGGGGGCGATCCGCACGCTGAACTTGGCCTTCGCGACCGGGATCAACGCGTTGGGTGCGCCTTCGGTGGCCGGCGCGTCGATGCCGAGGATCGAGATCGACGGCCGCGTCCACAGGCGCTCGACCAGCCGCCCGCTGCCGATGAACTGAACCCCGTCGATCATGCCGGCCTCCTCGCGGAACCGGTCCTCGGGGTAGTCCAGCGGCGCCGACTGCGTGCTGACCAGGCCTTCCACCGCGACGTCACCCGCGTCGTCGTGCAGCGTCGAGATCAACCGGGACAGGGTGATCAACGCGTCGGGCACGGCACCGCCGAACATGCCGCTGTGCACGGCCTGCTCGAGGACCCGCACCTCGAAGAACCCGTTGACGATGCCCCGCAGCCCGGTCGTCAACGCCGGCTGCCCGACGTCCCAGTTGCCCGAGTCCGCGATCACGATGACGTCCGAGGCGATCTCGTCGCGGTGCTCGCGCAGCAGCTCCTCCAGCGACTCGGAGCCGAACTCCTCCTCGCCCTCGATGAACAGCACCACGCCGACCGGCAGGTCGTCTCCGAACGCGCGCAGCGCCGCGATGTGCGCCATGACGCCGGCCTTGTCGTCGGCGGTGCCGCGCCCGTACAGGCGGCCGTCGCGCTCCTCGGGCTCGAACGGGTCGCTCAGCCACTGCGAGCGGTCGCCGACCGGTTGGACGTCGTGGTGCGCGTACAGCAGCACCGTCGGCGCTCCGGGCGGCGCGGGCCTGCGACCCAGCACCGCCGGCTGCCCACCCTTCCGGACCAGCCGCACATCCGGAATCCCGGCGCCGCGCAGCAGCTCCGCCACCGCTTCGGCGGAACGCTCGACGTGGCTGTGGTCAAACCCCGTGAACGCGATGCCTGGGATGCGCACGAGCCGCTCCAGATCGGCGCGGACCCCGGGCATCTCCCGCCGGATCGCGGCGCGGAGCTCTTCTTCGGTGAGCACTGTCATACCCGGAACTTACTTCGCCGACTGGTCGTCTGTGCCGTTGGACCCGTTTCCGCGCATCCAGCCGCGCATCTTGCCCGCGCCGGCGCCGACCCAGTCGCCGACCTCCGACGCCCCGTCGCCGAGCTTGCGCAGCAGCGACACCAGCGGATCCTGCGACCGTGAGAACGCCTCCCGGTACGACGCGGCCGCCGCCTTGATCTCCTCGCTGACCGACGCGTCCCCGTCGTCGGCGCGACGCGGATACTCGCCGCCGAGGATGCGCTGGTACTCCCCGCGGTCGATCCACGCCCGGACCTCGGCGGCCCGCGCCACCGGCATCGGGTGCGACCGCGCCGTCACCATCCGGATCTTGATCAGGCTGTCCCGCAGGTCACCGGCCCGCTCGAACTCAGCGGCCTGCTCCAGGAACGCGGTCGTGTCGACCTCGGACAGGTCACCGCCGCCGGCCAGCTTCATCGACAGCCGCAGCGACGCCGCCGGGTCCTGGCAGGCGAGCAGCCCGGCCCGGTCCGCGGACAGCTCGGCCTTGCGCCACCACTCCATGAGCGCGGCCACGATCGCCCGCAGCACCATCGACCCGACCGGCAGCCACGCGAGCCGCACCGCCCAGTCCGTCAGGATCAGCACCATCGTGCGGTACACCGCGTGCCCGCTCACCAGGTGCCCCAGCTCGTGCCCGAGCAGGCAGCGCAGCTCCTCGTCGTCGAGCAGCTCCAGACAGCCCCGGTTGATCACGATGAACGGCTTCGACATGCCGATGCACATGCCGTTGATCGAGCGGTCGCTGTGCACGTACAGCTCGGGCAGGTCCGCGACGTCGAGCGACGCGGCGGCCTCCGCCATCAGCCGGTGCACCCGCGGGAACTGCCGGTGGTCGACGCGGATCGCGTTGCCGAGGAACTCCAGCCGCCACGCCCGCTCATTCCACAGGGCGTGCAGCGACTTCAGCGCGTCGTCGAACCCGCGCAACTCCCGCAGCGCCACCAGGGCACCTCTGTCCGCCGGGTGCTCCCACGCCCGGGAACTGATCCCGGTCAGCACCACCCGCCGGCGTTGCACGTCGTTCGTGGTCATTCGCTCCGCCTCCCCGTCGCATCCGGATCGTGTCCGGCCGCCTCCCGGATCGTCCCGCACCTGCGCAACACCCGTCTACCCGCCCGCGAGGATGAAGTACTCATTCTGCGGGTCGTGCTCCTCGCCCGGCGCCCCGTCGACGTGCACGTCGACCGTCCGCGGCGCCGCGCCCTCACCGAAGAACCGGTCCTCTTCGGCCATCCACCGCTCCCACTGCGGCCGTAACGCCTCGCCGTCGCGGATCAGCCCCCGCTCCAGCCGCAGCGCCCGCGGCGCGTGGACACACACGGCGAACGTCAGGTCCTGCACCCCCGCGCTGCCGACCCCCTCGACGACCAGCACGTCCGGCCGCCGCAACGGCTCCCATTCGTCGCGCAGCCGCTCCCGCACCCAGTCATACCGCCGGTACCGCGCGTCCTCACCCGCCTTGAACGGCGCGAACACCCACCGCTCCAGCCTCGGCCGCCACGCCTCCAGCTCCGCCCACCCGTCCAGGAAGTCGTCGGTGTGCAACTCGGCGACGTCCACACCGGCGTGCCGCAACGCCCGCGCCAGCCGTCCCGCGAACGTGGTCTTCCCCGACCCCGCCCGCCCGTCGACCGCCACCAGCCGCACATCACCCAGGCGCGCCTCCCGGCCGAGAACCTCCTTTGCCAGCGCGCCGTACGTCCCGATGCCCCCGCCCGCGGCGCTCATGACGCCTCCCGACCCACCGTGACGCTCCCGCCGCCCGCACCGCCCGGCGACCCCGGAAGGTCGCCGGCTACCACCGGCGCCGCCACACGCTCGTCGTGAGGCGCACTCAGGACGGTTTCCGCCCCGTCGCCCGGCGATCCCGGAACGCTGCCGGACACCACCGCCCCAGACTCCGCACGAGGCGCACTCGGAGCAGGTCCCGCCGCACCACCTGGTGACCCCGAGACGTCGCCGGCCGCCACCGGCGATGGCGCCGATGTGGGCTCGACGCCAGGCGCGCTCGGGGCGGATGCTCTCAGCGCTGGGACGACGGTCGGCAGGCCGCTGGGTGCGCCGCCCTCGATCAGCCGCCACAGCGCCGTCGTGTCGAGGTGCTCCTCGACCAGGTCGCCCAGCACGTCGACGGTCCGCTCCCGCAGCGCCGCGAACGACGTGTCCGGCGCGACCTGGAACCCGTGCCGGCCGGCCAGGCGCGCGGCCTCGGTCAGGAACGCCCGCCGGAACTCGTCGGTCTCGAACGCCCCGTGCCAGTGCGTGCCGAACACGTTGCCGGACACGGCGCCCTCACCCGTGCCGTCGGCCAGGCGGATCAACGGCGTAAGGCCTTCCGCCGCCCGGCTCACCACGCCGTGGTGGATCTCGTACCCCCGCACCGGCTGCGACCCGAGCCCGGTGCCGGTCACGCGTCCGAGGGTCTTGCGGTCCGCGAACGTGACCTCCACCGGCAGCAGCCCCAGCCCCGGCACCGCGCCGCGGCGGCTCTCCACGTCGTCGAAGATCCGCTCGGACAGCATCTGGAACCCGCCGCAGATCCCGAGCACCGGCCGGCCGGACGCCGCGTGGGCCAGCACCGCGTCCGCCAGCCCCCGCTCCCGCAGCCACTGCAGGTCGTCCACAGTGGACTTGGTGCCCGGCAGCACGACCAGGTCCACGTCGGCGAGGTCGGCGGGCTCGACCGTGAGCCGCACCTGCACGCCCGGCTCCGCGGCGAACGCCTCGGCGTCGGTGGCGTTGGACACCCTCGGCAGGCGGACCACGGCGACCCGCAGCCACTGTCCGCCACGCGGCGCCGCGGGCCGGCCGAGGACCCGCCCGTCGTACGCCAGCGAGTCCTCGCCGTCGAGCCACAGCTCCGTGGACCAGGGCACCACCCCGAGCGTCGGCCGGCCGGTCAGCTCCGTGAGCGAGTCGACGCCCGGCTGGAGCAGCCCCGAGTCCCCGCGGAACTTGTTGATCACGAAGCCCGAGATCAGCGCCTGGTCCTCGGCGTCGAGGAGAGCGAGCGTGCCGTACAGCGCGGCGAACACCCCTCCCCTGTCGATGTCGCCGACCACGATGACGGGCAGGTCCGCCGCCCGGGCGAGGCCCATGTTGGCCAGGTCGCCGGCCCTCAGGTTGATCTCGGCGGGACTGCCGGCGCCCTCGCAGATCACCACCTCGTGCTTGGCCCGCAGCTCGCGCAGCGTCTCCAGCACAGTGCCACGCAGCCGGTCCTTGATCTCGTGGTAGTTGCGGGCGCCGATATACCCCGTCGCCTGCCCGAGCACGACGACCTGGCTCTGCCGGTCGGAGCCCGGCTTGAGCAGCACCGGGTTGAACCTGACGCTGGGCTCCAACCCGCACGCATACGCCTGCAGCGCCTGCGCCCGGCCGATCTCACCCCCGTCCACCGCGATCGCCGAGTTGTTCGACATGTTCTGCGCCTTGAACGGAGCGACGTCCACGCCCCGCCTGCGCAACCAGCGGCAGATCCCCGCGGTGAGCATGCTCTTGCCCGCGTCGGACGTCGTGCCGGCAACCAGCAGCCCGCTCACGCCATCACCTCCGCTCCGAGCCGCCGCCGCGGGCCAGGCACTGCACCCAAGGCTCGCAGCCCTCCACTCCGCCCCGGACCACTCACGCCGTCACCTCCGCCACGCTCCGACCCCACCGTGCACCAAACGCTGCACTCACCCCTCGCAGCCCTCCACTTCGCCCCGAGCCACCCACGCCAGCAGCTCCCGTCACGCTCCGCCGCCACCGTGCACCAAGCGCTGCGTTCACCGCTCGCAGCCCTCCGCTACGTCCGGAGCCGCTCTCGCCAGCGTCTCCCGCCACGCTCCGCCGCCACCGTGCACCAAACGCTGCACTCACCGCTCACTGCCCTCCACTCCGCCCCGAGCCACTCTCGCCAGCGTCTCCCGCCACGCTCCGGCCCCACCGTGCACCAAGCACTGCACTCACCGCTCGCAGCCCTCCATTCCGCCCCGAGCCGCTCACGCCGGCGTATCCCGCCACGCTCCGACGCCACCGCGGGCCGAGCACGGCAGCTTCCGCTCCCGACCGCTCACGCCGCGCCCTCGCCCCGCAGCCCGACACCGGTCGGCTTGGCGCGGCGGCGAGCGGCGCCTGCCCGGAGCGCGCACGCGAGGCCTAAGGCGGCCGCGCCGACGACGACGGACAAGGTCGCGGCCCGGCGGACGTCGCGCGGAGCGGGTGGCCCGCCGTCGCCGAGGTGCGGCCTGTGCTCGACCCGGGACCCGTACACATTGCGGCCGCCCAGCCGAATCCCCAGCGCGCCCGCGGCGGCGGCCTCGCACTGCCCCGAATTCGGGCTCGGATGCCGACCTCCGTCGCGCAGCCACACCCGCAGCGCCTCGCCGGGCCGCCCTCCGACGGCCGGCGCGGCGGCGACCGTCAGCGCCGCCGTCACCCTCGACGGCACCAGGTTGGCGAGGTCGTCGAGGCGCGCCGAGGCGGTGCCGAACCTCGCATACCGAGCCGAGCGGTGACCGACCATCGCATCCAGCGTGTTGACCGCCCGATACCCGACGATGCCCGGCAGCCCCGCGACCGTGCCCCAGAACAGCGGGGCGACGACGGCGTCCGACGTGTTCTCAGCGACGGACTCCACCGTCGCCCGGGCCAGCTCTGGCGCACCGAGCGCGGACGGATCCCTCCCGCAGAGATTCGGCAGCTGCGCCCGCGCGGAATCCAGGTCGCCGCCCTCGAGCCGGTCGGCCATCACCCGCCCCTCCCGCGCGAGGCTCGTGCCGCCCAGCGCGGCCCAGGTCGCACCGGCCACAACCAGGGTGCGGGCGATCGGCCTTCGCCTGGTCAACCAGGCCGTCGCCGCGGCCACCAGTACAGGCGCACCCACGGCGACCAGAGCGAATCGCGCTCCCGCGGCCCGGTCGTCGGCATAGGTGCGCCGCTCGACCGCCCCTGCGAACCGCCCGAACCCCGCGACAGGGTGCCACCTGCGCGGATCGCCGAACACAGCGTCCAGCACACCGCCCAGCAACATCCCGATCGCGTCGGCGTGGAGTCTTCGAATCGCCATGCTCGGGACACTACCGACCCCCACCGACAATTTTTCATGGCGGCCCGTCGGGGGCGTTAGCAAGCAAATAGTGCGAATACAAGAGCTTGTCTCACATCCGTCAGCGTCCTACCTTGCATGCGTGCAGCCCTTGCTCCTCCCCGTTCTCGCGCCGCTTCGCGACATCCGTCGCGAAGATGTGTATGCGCCCGTGGTCGACGAGTTCATGGGTGGCCTCGGGGTCGGTTACAGCTTCGGTCCGCCGTTCGGGCAACGCCTCGTCACCTGGGCCGACCTGCAGCGCATGGAGATGCCCCGCCGGATGCTGCGCCGCCAGGCCGCGCACAACCTCGACCAACGGCTCGGCGCCGCTCAGGTCCACGGCCAGCCGCCCGCGCTGATGCTCCAGTTCGACGGGGTCGCCTCGACGTTGCTGCTCGCCGAGCCGTTCTGGGCAGGCCTGGAGCGTGCCGTGCCCGGTGAGCTCGTGGTCGGCGTGCCGGCGCGCGACGTCGTGATCGTGACCGGCTCCCAGTCCCCGCCCGGCCTCGCGAAGGTCCGGCGCGCGATCGACAGGGTCTTCTTCGCCGGTGACCCGCACCTGCTGTCGCGCAAGTTGCTGGTGCGGCGCCGCGGGGTCTGGGAAGTGTTCACCTCGAACCTCGCCCATGCGGCCTTCTGAGGTGTACGACCAGCGCTTAGCAGATCATCAGCGCTGACGCGAGCCTGTCCACAAGCGGTCGGTTATCCACAGATCCGGCGTCGGCCGCGAGCGGGGCAGGACCGATCTGACCGATGCTCCTCCCGAGTCCTTAACACGGGAGGGAGACGGACATGAACGAGACGACGATGACCATCGTCGGCAACGTGCTCAACGAGCCTGACTGCCGTCGGCTGGAAGAGAGCAAGGCGCTGGTCGCGTCCTTCAAGGTCGCCGCCACGTCACGGCGCTACGACCGCAGCGAGGGGCAGTGGGTCGACGGCAACCAGCTCCGGCTGCGCGTCACCTGCTGGCGCAACCTCGCGGAGAACGTGATCCGCAGCGTCCACGTCGGCGACCCGGTGATCATCACCGGCAAGCTGTCGAGCCGTAACTGGGAGACCGAGGACCACGCCAAGCGGGTGGCGTACGAGTTGGAGGCCACCTCCATCGGCCACGACCTGGCCCGTGGCCGGGCGAAGTTCGCCCGGGTCAAGGCCAACACGGCGACCAGCTCGATCGACGACGAGTTGTCGGACGCCCACATCGCGGGCCAGCCGAGCACACCGGTGGTGGCGATCAACGCGCTGCCTCGGCAGCGCGACTACGACGCCGAGCTCGGCGGCTTCGTCACGACCATGGTGGAGCCGGCGGACGCCGACCGGGACCCGTTCGCTGAGGACGTCCTGACCGAGCTCGACAACGCGATCAACGCCGCGTTCGACGGCACGGCATTCGCCGCGATGGAGGGCTTCACCGCGCCCGACGACGCGGCGGAGCTCACGACCGACGCCGACACCGCGGAGGTCCCGGCGGTCTCCGACTCGGAGGACGAGGGGTCCCCCACCGGCGACGACGAGAGCCCGACGGACGCGCCCGAGGAGTCGAGCGGCGGCCGGCGCCGGCGCAACCGGGGCAAGGTGCCGGTTCCCGCCTGACGGGTCGGTGGGTCGCGGCACCGAGGCATCCGGCGTCACGACCCACCGCCGGCACCGTCGTGAACAGCCACGCGGACCGGTCAGGAGCGCGCTGCGTAGGCGGACGCGGCAAGCGACCTGGCCGGTGCGCACCGGCATGGGACGACGCGGTCAGGGACTGGTCGGTGGGGACCGCCGTGCGGGTCGACCCGGCGAGCGACTGGCAGGTACGCGCTGCCGTGCGCCGACGCAGCAAGGGGCTGGCTGGTGGGACCGTCGCCCGGGTAAGCGACCGGCTGGTGGGGACCGTCGCCCCGGGCAAGCGACCGGCTGGTGGGGACCGTCGCCCCGGGTAAGCGACCGGCTGGTGAGACCCGCGGGTGGGCAGACCTGACACGGGACTGGTCGCGCGCAGCGCCCTGACCAGCCTGAACACGATGCTGAGCGCGAAAAGCAAGACCAGGCACGGCTCGGGCGAGACCAGGCCAAGCACGGGCAAGACCGATCTGGGCACGGTGAAGGGAGTGCCCTGAGCACCGCGCGGGGCCGGCCCGGGCACGGTGGGCGCGGTGTGTTGGTGCGCGCGAATGCGTTGGCTGGAGTGGTTGCGGGTAATGAGGCTGTGGGGTGGACCGTTCGGGAGGGGTCCGAACGACCCGAAGCGTGACTCTGTCGCCACCCGTAGCGAAACGAGTGGCGCGACAAGGGAACCCGCTTGTGCCAGGAGGCGAGGAATGTTGTCCTGAGAACGTCGATTTGGCTCCCCACAAGCGAATCCTCCGCCGTAGGCGGTAGCCTGTCCGACGACATGCGCTCGTAGCTCAGCGGATAGAGCAGGGGACTTCTAATCCCAAGGTCGTAGGTTCGATCCCTACCGGGCGCACCACTTTCAGCGCTGCTCAGGCGCCTGTTCGGTCGCTGTACGCCGAAGAGGCGCCTGCGGGGCGTGCCCTTCCGGGTGGCGGGGAGATGGGTGCCGGCTAAGGGGTTGGGGGGCGGTCGACGACGGCGGCGCCGTTGTCCAGCATCCGCTGCTTCACCTCGCGGTAGAGGTCGTCGTCCTCGATGATCACTGTGCCGCGGGCCTTTACGTCGAAGATTGCGTGGCCGCTGGGCACGCGCAGCACAGGACATAGCGGGCGTCGTGTGACTCCCAGAGGGGCCGGTACTCGTCGATCGTCATGGGGTGAAGTTTCGCTCCTTGGCCCGCGCGGTACGGGGGCGGCGCCCAGGGTGTCGGGTGGGTGACGTCTGCACGGAATGCGATGTGGGATGCGCGGGAGGCAACACCGGCGGGGTGCGGGTGGGGCACGGTTCGGGGTATGGGACTCAGGACCAGGTTCACGGAGGCGTTCGGGCTCACGACGCCGATCGCGCAGGCGGGGATGGCGTTCGTGGGAATGACGCCGGAGTTGCCGGTGGCGGTCAGCAACGCGGGGGCGCTCGGGTCGCTCGGGGTGGGGTTGATGCCGGCGGCCGCGTTGGCGCAGACGGTGGCGGCGATACAGGCGAAGACGGATCGGCCGTTCAACGTCAACTTCATCACGGTGTTCACGGAGCAGGCGCAGATCGACGCGGTGTGTGAGGCCGGGGTGGCGGTGGTGTCGTTTCACTGGGGGCATCCGCCGCGGAGGTGGATCGAGCAGCTGCACGGGGCGGGGGTGCGGGTGTTCGAGCAGCTCAGCTCGGTTGACGCTGCGAAGCGGGCGGTTGACGACGGGGTGGATGTGGTCGTCGCGCAGGGGCAGGAGGCGGGCGGGCACAACGCGGCGACGTTGCCGGTGTTCGCGCTGGTGCCGCTGGTCGTGGACGCGGTGGCGCCGGCGTTGGTGCTGGCGTCGGGTGGGATCGCGGACGGGCGGGGCGTGGCGGCGGCGCTGATGCTGGGGGCGGACGGGGCGTGGGTCGGCACGCGGTTCGTGGCCAGCGGGGAGTCGGGGGCGCACGACGGGTACAAGAGCCGGTTGCTGAGCTCGGATGCCACGGAGACGGTGAGCACGTCGATGTTCGGGCCGGACATGCCGGACTTCAACCCGATGCGGGTGCTGCGGAACCGGGTCGTGCGCGAGTGGCTGGACGCGCCGCCGGCGGAGGCGGACGACACGCCGCTGCCGGTGATCGGGGAGACGGTGCTGGGTGGGGATACGGTGACGATGCACCGGTTCTCCAACCTGGTGCCGATGCGCGGGCTGACCACCGGTGATCTGGAGGAGATGCCGCTGCTCGCCGGGCAGGGCGTCGGGCTGGTCACCGAGCTGCGGCCGGCGGCGGAGATCATCGCGGCGATGACGGCCGACGCGGTGGCGATGCTCGGGCGGTACGGAGGCCGCCGCGAAGGCTGACACGAGGGCCGCCACGAAGGCCGCCACGAAGGCCGCCACGAAGGCCGCCACGAAGGCGGACACGAAGGCGGACACGGGGGTTAGCCGCAGCACGAAGACGGTGGTCAGGGGGCGTGTGAGGCGGGGCGCGGCGGCGGACAGTGAAGGGCATGATTCTTCTGGACTCCCGCCGGCCACCCGTCGCGGTGCGCGCCGCGACCGGGTTGTGGATCGGCGCCGTCGCGCTCGGCGCGGTGGAGACGGTGATCGTCGTGGGGGCCGGCCAGGCCGGCGAGAATCCCCTGTTCGGGGTGCTGTTCCGGTGCGTGGTGTACGCGGCGGCGGTGCTGACCGCGCTGCGGATGCGGGCGGGGCGGCGATGGGCCCGGATCGCCCTCGCCGTCGTGCTGGGCATCGTCGGCACGTTGTCGCTGGTCATCGAGCCGATCTCGTGGCTGGCCGACGGTAACTCGCTGAGCGCGGCGACCGCCGACGCGGACCTGACCTGGTGGGCGATCACGGCGGCCAGGACGTTGCACGTGGCCGCGGTCTGGGCGGCCGTGCCGCTGATGTTCACCGGGTCGGCGAACCAATACTTCAGAAAGCATCGGTGACGCTGTCGGAAGGGCGTCGCAACCATGTCGGCGGTGGTGGGAGCGGGCGTTGCATGGCTGCTGGGAGCGGCATAGGAGACGTGCAGTGGACAACCGCAGCTACTGGACGACATCGGCACTCGCACCCGCCGAGCAGTTCACGCATTGGCGGGAGCTGATCTGCGAGGCGTTTCTGGCACTGACGCCGGAGTCGGATCTGAGGGACGGGTTCGCCGGGTCGGTGACGCAGTGGCGGCTGGGCGAGCACAGCCTGGCGCGGATCGAGTCGCAGCGGCAGGTGGTGTACCGGACGGAAGCCGCCGTCGCCAGCGACCCGATCGGCGGCTACTACGCGAATCTGCAGGTCAGCGGCACGAGTCTGATGGCGCAGCACGGGCGGGTGGCCACGCTCCGCCCGGGCGACCTGGCCGTGGTCGACGCCGACGAGCCGTTCCGGTTCGAGTTCGGCGGCGATTTCCGGCAGCTGTCGCTGTTCGTACCGGCGAAGACACTGCGAGCCAACGGACCGGTGCGGACGGCGAAGGCGATCGACACCGTCACCGGGGTCGGGGCGGCGGTGCGGCACTCGATGGAGACCCTCGCCAGGGGGCCGATGCGGGAGTCGGCGGCGAACCGGCTGGCCGCGCACGCGGCGGGCATGCTGTCGATCGCGCTCGAACCGTCGATCCTGGCACCGGTGCGGTCGCCCAAGACGTACCGGACGTGCATCGACGACATCGAAGGGCATCTGACCGACGAGGACCTGTCCCCGGCGGCGACCGCGCGGCGCCTCGGCATCTCCGTCAGGACGGTGCACGCACTCTTTTCGGGAGCGGGAGCGGGAGCGGCAGGAGCGGGGCAGGGGGAGTCCTACGCGGCCACGGTGCGGCGGCTGCGGCTGGAGCGCGCGGCGCGGCACCTGGCCGACCCCGCGATGCGGCACCTGCGGGTCATCGACGTCGCCACGGAGGCGGGCTTCGGAAACGTGGCCAGCTTCCATCGGGCGTTCCGCAAACAGTTCGGCCGGACGCCAAAAGAAGCCCGTGAGTGAATGCAAGAACGCGGCCAGCCATACATCGAATGCAGGCCGCGGCTAGCTGAAGGACACCGGGCGTTCATCGACTCTGATAAAAGTGTGCGGCATGAAGAGGCTCAGCCGCCGCACGTTCGTCCTCAGTGGACTGGCCACCGCCGGGGCCGTCGCACTGCCGTTGACCAGCGCTCAGGCCGCCGTCCCGTTCCCGTTCAAGCTCGGCGTCGCCTCGGGCGAACCGGCCTCAGACAGCGTCGTGCTGTGGACCCGGCTCGCCCCGTCGCCGCTGAACGCCGACGGCCAGGGCGGCATGGCCAACGCCGACGTCACCGTCGACTGGCAGGTGTCCACGACCGACACGTTCAGCTCGCTCGTCGCGTCCGGGTCGGTCACCGCACGTTACGCGGACGCGCACTCCGTGCACGTGGTCGCGGGCGGGCTCGCGCCCGACGCCGAGTACTACTACCGCTTCCGCGCGCAGGGCCACCTGTCCCCCGTGGGCCGGACCCGCACCGCGCCCGCGCCCGGCACCGTGGGCCGCAACCTGGTGATGGCGTTCGCGTCGTGCTCGCACTACGAGTCGGGCTACTTCACGGCCTACCGCCGCATGGCCGAGGACCGCCCGGACCTGATCCTGCACCTGGGCGACTACATCTACGAGGGCGGCACGGGCTCCAGCGGCGTCCGCCAGCACGCCGGCGCCGAGATCGTCTCGCTCGCCGACTACCGCCGCCGCTACGCGCAGTACAAGTCGGACCCGGACCTGCAGGCGGCGCACGCGATCGCGCCGTGGCTGGTCGTGCCCGACGACCACGAGGTCGAGAACAACTACGCCAACATGGTGCGCAACGACAGCAGCCCGGTGCTGACGGCGGCGCAGTGGACCGCCCGGCGCACCGCCGCCTACCGCGCGTACTACGAGAACATGCCGCTGCGGCCGAGCCAGGCGCCGACGGGCAACAGCATCCCCCTGTACCGCCGGGTCGGCTGGGGCACGCTCGCCACGTTCCACATGCTCGACACCCGGCAGTTCCGCGACGACCAGGCCTGCGGCGACGGCTGGAAGGTGTGCGCCGCCGCGGACACCGCGTCGCGGTCGCTGACGGGCGCGGCGCAGGAGGCGTGGCTGCTCGACGGCCTCGCCCAGCACTACGGCACCTGGGACATCCTCGGCCAGCAGGTGTTCTTCGCCCGGCAGTACGACGCCGGCGGCGCCGCCAACATGGACGCCTGGGACGGCTACCGCGCGTCCCGGTCCCGCATCCAGCAGGGCTGGATCGACCGGTCGGTGCGCAACCCGCTCGTGCTCACCGGCGACGTACACGCGGCGTGGGGCAACGACCTGAAGGCCGACTACGCCAGCAGCTCATCCGCGACCATCGGCACCGAGCTGGTCTGCACGTCGATCACATCCGGTGGCAACGGCTCGACCACCACCACGATCCCCAACGCCGGCACGAACCCGCACCTGAAGTTCTACTCCAACCTGCGCGGTTACGTCCGGACCACGATCAGCCCCGCGCAGGTGCGGGCCGACTTCCGCGCGGTCAGCTCGGTCACCGAGCACGGCGCGGCCGCCACCACCCTCAAGTCGTTCGCGATCCTCGACGGCCAGCCCGGCCTTCGGGCCCTGTAGGAGAAACCTTTCAATGGCAGCCATCACCTCGGTCGCGCTCGCCGCGACCCTCGCCGCCACGTCGATGACGTGGACGACGGCCAACAGCGTCGCCACCGGCGACCAGGACACGCCGGCCATCGCCGCCAACCGCAACGGCCAGGTCGCCGTGGTCTGGGAGGACGACCGGGACAGCACCGCGCCCGAGAACAACTCGCACTCCGACGTCTGGCTGCGGCTGTTCACCGACGGCGTCGCGAAGTATGAGCTCAAGCTGTCGGCGGGCGGCACTTCCGGCACGAACTGGAAGCACATCAGCCCCGACGTCGGGCTCGACGACAAGGGCAACGCCGTCGTGGTCTGGGCCGAGGACCCGGACGGCAACGGCGCGTTCAACATCGTCTACCGGGTCGTCTCCCCCACCGGCACGGTCACCGCGTCCGGCCGGGCCAACGCGGACGCCGCCGGCGACCAGATCCTGCCGAAGGTGGCCGTCGACCCGGACGGCGCGCCGAGCACCGCGGCGGTCGCGTTCAGCGTCGTGTGGGAGGACGTGCAGGGCACCACGTACAGGGTCAAGGCCGCCGGGTACACGGGCCCGACGACGAAGGCCTACGAGGTCTTCGCGTCGCAGACCACCGGCGCGCACCACCAGCCCGACGTCGCGGTCTCGGCGTCAGGTGACGCCCTGGTCGTCTGGGACGAGGACGCCGACGCCAACGGGTTCTACAACATCGGTCTCGTACGCCTGGCGAAGGCCAACGGCGCGGTCAACCTCTCCCGCCGTACCGCCAACAGCCTCGGCGACGGCCAGCAGCGGCGGGCGGCGATCGCGGCGTCGTTCTCGGGTGCCTTCGCGGTCGCGTACGAGTCGGACCACACCGGCACCGCCGGCGTGTGGACCCGCTCGTTCCTCGCCGACGGCACGCCGCGGCACGTGGAGGTCCTGTCGGCGAACGGTGGCGCCGCCCCCTCGATCGGCATCGACGACCAGGCGAACACCGTCGCCGGCTGGACCGTGGGCGGGCTCGACGTGTGGGTCCGCGGGTTCAACCCCGACGGCACCGGCACGGGCCGTCTCGCTTCGCAGGTCCTCAGCCAGACGGCGACGGGTCGGCAGGAGCAGCAGGTCGTCGCGGTGTCGCCGTGGGGCGAGGTCAGCGTCGCGTACACCGACGACAACGACGGCAACACGTTTGACCAGGTCATCCTCGGTACGGGAGGCAGCAACTCCGACTGGTGACGCCTCCGGCCTGATGTGCGCGCTATTGTTGAACCGTCAACGAACAGGAGCGCGCATGATCACGATCGAGGTCTGGTCCGACATCGTCTGCCCGTGGTGCTACATCGGCAAACGACGCCTCGAAACCGCCCTGTCGACGTTCGACGGGGCGGTTTCGGTGCAGTGGCGCAGCTTCCAGCTGGACCCGTCGACGCCGGTGGGCGACCCGCGGCCGGTCGGCGAGTCGCTGGGCGCGAAGCTGGGGCTGCCCCAGGCTCAGATCGACGGCATGTTCGAGCACGTCACGCAGCTCGCGGCGGCCGAGGGTCTGGCGTACGACTTCGCCCGGGCCCGCACCGCCAACACCTTCGACGCGCACCGGCTGCTGCACTTCGCCAAGGCCCACGGCCTGCAGGCGGAGCTGAAGGAACGGCTCCTGCACGCGTACTTCACCGAGGGCGCCGACGTCGGCGACCAGGTGGTGCTCGCTGGGCTCGCCGCCACGGTCGGGCTGGACGAGGTGGCGGCCAAGCAGGCCCTCGCTGACGGCTCGTTCGAGGCCGACGTCCGTCAGGACTTCGCGCAGGCCCGCGCGTACGGCATCAGCGGCGTGCCGTTCTTCGTCTTCGACCAGCGGATCGGCGTGTCCGGCGCGCAGCCCGTCGAGGTGTTCGAGAAGGCGCTGCGGTCCTGATCGCTTCACGTGCACTTGCGGGTGCGAATGGTAGAGGCAACAGGCGCACAGTCAAGTGGCAGGTTTGTGATGCACGTGCACCGCGGACGTGAATGACTGCGTTCAGGCCGACACAAACCGCGTCACCGGTTCTACGCTGCTTGCATGAGCGCTGACGTGCTGCACGCCTACCGTATGCAGGTCGCCCGCGGTGTTCGCCGGTTGTCCACCGACGATACCGAGCAGGTGGCGACGCTGCTGGAGCAGTTGGGCTATCCCCAGGAGGGGACCGACACCGCCGGCCGCCTGCGCTCCTGGGTCGACCACCCCGACGGGGGCGCGTTCGTCTGGGACGAGCGGGGCCGCCTGCTGGGCGTCATCGCTGCGCACATCATCCCGTCGTTCGAGAAGGACGGGTCGTGGCTGCGGATCGTCGCGCTCGCCGTCGCCGACTCGGCGCGCGGGCGCGGGATCGGCACCAGCCTGGTCGCGGCGGCGGAGACGTTCGGCCTCATGCGCGGCTGCCACAGCGTCGAGGTGACCAGCCTGCGGACCCGCGAGGGCGCGCACGCGTTCTACAAGGCGCTCGGGTACTCGGACCGCTCCGACGCGGCGGGGCGCTTCCTGCGGCAACTCCCCTGATGTCCTTTTCGCCCTCTTTGTGATTTTGTGCAGGGCGGGCGAGATTCGCTTCCGCTGCCGCGCCGTTGTCCACAGCGTCGCCGCCTTCCGTGGGCGCGGCTTTGTCGGGCGCTTGCTCCGGGTCAGGCGTTGAGCTTGGCGGCCAGGGTCTTGGCCACCTCGACCAGGCCCGTGTCCGCGGCGGCGGGGAGCTCGCCGCCGCCGAGGTTGGCGACGGACAGCACCACGATCAGGTTGCTGACCCGCATCGTGATGATCTGCGGCTGGCCGATGGCGCGGACCCGCTGGCGGACCGCCTGGTCGCCGACGCCGTCGAGGGGCTCGCTCTCGGTGCCGCTGGTCACTTCGAGGTAGCGGGAGGCAAGCTCCGGGCCGCCGACCGTGCCCTTCTTGGGCACGACCGTGAAGCCGACGTTGAGCTGCGTCTGCCCGTCCCCCGCCGTGCAGTTGGCGCCGTCGGCCTCGACCTTCGCCGCCGGTACCACCGCCGCCACCGCTGAAGCGTCGAGCACCGCGCAATCAGGTGCGGCGCTGAAACGCCCCGCTTCGGTGAAGACACCGAGCGTGTATGCCACGCCGAGGCCCGTCGCAGCGAACGCGGCGACCACCGCGAGGACGATCAGGGCGATTCGCCAGAAGCGCTGCATCGCGTCATTCTAGGGGCGCCTGCCCGCCGGCCACTCGTGCGAGCATCTTGTGCGCAGGTTGAAGTCCGGCTTAAGCCCATGGTCCCCGACCAGCGGGTTCTGATACCACCAATGGCAGTGGAACCACATGAGACACGATCAACCATGACCGTCCCCCGGCAACAACGCCCGGCGAGCAGCCTCGCCGCCCCGGCGGCACGACCCGTCGAGCACAACAGCGCCGGACGGTTCCTGCTGCGCACCCTCTTCTGGGGCGGTCTCGCGCTGGCGCTGCTGCCCTGGTGGCTCGGCACGAAGGCCGGCTCGATCGACACCGGCGCGGAGATCTTCCAGTCGGCCGGCCGGGTCACCGGCCTGATCGCCGGCTACCTGCTGCTGGTGCAGGTGATCCTGATGAGCCGGCTGGCCGTCCTGGAGCGCTGGATCGGCGCCCGCCACCTGGGCCTGTGGCACCGCGAGCTCGGCGGCTCCGTCCTGATCATGATCCTGGCCCACGCGGCGCTGATCACCGTCGGCTACGCGTACGCCGACCGGGTCGGTTTCGTCAGCGAGCTCGGCACGATCCTGACCGAGTACGAGGACATGGTCACCGCCTTCCTCGCGGCCGGCATGCTGGTGTGCATCGGCCTGCTGAGCATCCGCGGGCTGCGCCGAGCCCTGCCCTACGAGCTGTGGTACTTCCTGCATCTGACCGCCTACCTGGCGCTGCTGCTCGGCTTCGCCCACCAGTTCTCCAACGGGCAGGAGCTCTTCAAGCCGGGCCTCGGCCGGACGCTGTGGATCGCCTTCTACGTCGTCATGGTCGCCGCGGTCGTCTGGGGGCGCATCGTGGCGCCGCTGACGTTCAACCTCCGGCACCGGCTCCAGGTGGCCGACGTGGTCGCCGAGGGCCCCGACATGGTGTCGATCTACATCACCGGCAACCGCCTGCACGACATGGACGCGCAGGCCGGCCAGTTCTTCAGGTGGCGCTTCCTGTCGCGCGGGCTGTGGTGGCAGGCGCACCCCTTCTCGCTGTCCGCCGCGCCGAACGGCCGCTGGCTGCGGCTCACCGTCAAAACCGTCGGCAGCCACACGATGGCGATGCGCGACCTGCGCCCCGGCGTGCGGATCTTCGTCGAGGGCCCGTGGGGCGACTTCACCGCGAGCCGCCGGGTCAAGTCACGGACCGTGCTCATCGCGGCGGGCAGCGGCATCGGGCCCATCCGCGCGCTGCTGGAGGAGCTGCCGCCCGGCGCGGTGGTCATCTACCGGGCGTCCGCCGTGCACGACCTGCACCTGCGCGACGAGCTGGAGCATCTGGCCGACCTGCGGCACGCCACGCTGTGGTTCGTGGTCGGCGACCGGCGCGACCCCGGCCCCCGGCGCCTGTTCACGCCCGCCGGGATGCGGGAGCTGGTGCCCGACATCACCGAACGCGACATCTACCTGTGCGGCCCGGACGGGCTGGTCACGCAGTCACTGCAGGTGCTGCGACGGCTGCGGGTCCCGCGCCGGCAGATCCACCTCGACCCCTTCGAGTTCTAGCTTCTTGTTGAGAGTTGGTCCCTCGTGAGACGCGCGATGATCGCCCTGATGGGCACCGCGGCGGGCACCGTCCTGCTGGTGGGTGCCAAGGCCGGTTTCAGCAGCCCCACCGACCGCCCCCTGGACCCGCAGGCCGCCGGCGCGACCGGCCCCGTGCCGTCGGCGTCCGGGGGCCCGCCCTCGGCGGTCACGATGCCGCCCGGCAACGGCGCCGCACCCACCACGACGACGGCCACGACGACGGCCGGGGCGCCCCCGGCCGGTGGCGGCGGCACGAAGACGACCAGCGCGCCGAAGCCCACGACGGCGGCGCCGAAGCCGCCCCGCACCACGATGAAAGACGGCACCTTCGGCGGCAACAGCGTCTACGTCGAATACGGCTCGGTCGAGCTCTCGATCGTCGTCTCCGGCGGCAAGATCACCGACATCAAGGTCCTGGACTCGCCGAGCAACCACTCGCGCTCCGTACAGATCAACAACAACGCCCTCCCGAAGCTCAAGGCCCAGGCTCTCTCGAAGCAGAGCGCGGACATCGACACCGTCTCCGGCGCGACCTACACCAGCTCGGGCTACAAGCTGTCGCTGCAGTCGGCGATCGACCGCGCGTTCCAGGCGTGACCCGTGCTCGTGCGGGTCGAGCACGTGATGGGGATGGCGGTCAGCCTCGACCTGGCCGACCCGCTGCCGGTGCCCGAGCTGGAGCGCCTGGCCGACGAGGTCTTCGCCTGGCTGCGCCTGGTCGACACCACCTTCAGCACCTACCAGGCCGACAGTGAGATCAGCCGCCTCGGCCGCGGCGAGCTGCGCCGCTCCGACTGCTCGCCGCTGGTCGGCGAGGTCCTCGACCGGTGCGCCGAGCTCTGGGACGAGACCCGGGGCTACTTCGACATCATGGCCGGCGGCCGCCTCGACCCCTCCGGCTACGTCAAGGGCTGGGCGGTCCAGCGCGCCTGCGACCGTCTGCTGCTGCTCGGCTCGTCCCACCACTGCCTGAACGCCGGCGGCGACGTCTTCGTCCGTGGCGCCGCCCCTGGCCGCCCGGCGTGGCGGGTCGGCATCCGCCACCCCTGGGAGGCGATGTCCCTCGCGTGGGTCCTGGAGGTCACCGACATGGCGGTGGCGACCTCTGGCACGTACGAGCGCGGCCTGCACGTCGTCGACCCCTTCACCGGCGAGCCGGCCGCCGCCCTGCGCTCGGTCACCGTGGTCGGCCCGGACCTCGGCACGGCGGACGCCTACGCCACGGCGGCCCTGGCCATGGGCGAGGCAGGCATCGACTGGCTGGCCCAACTCCCCAACCACGAGTGCGCCGTCGTCACCGAAGACGGCCGCGCGATGCGCTCCGACGGCCTGCCGGTGGCCCCCAGCCCCTGACCATCCCCGGCGAAACGGTCGCAGACCGCTCTCAGGTCCGCGACGGCACCCGCTCCCCGCGCGCTTCCCGCGCCTGGCTCCAGCTCGTCTACGAGACCCGCTCCCCGCGCCTGGCTCCGGCCCGTCTACGAGACCCGCTTCCCGCGCCTGGCTGCAGCCTCGTCTACGAGGCCGGCTTCGGGACGGCCAGGTCCAGATACTCGAGCAGGTGCTCATGGGTCGGCGCGGACATGTCGGGTGTGAAGTGCAGGTAGCGCAGCCGCTTGCCCGTCCCCTGCAGCAGCCCGTGCGGATCGGGCAGGTCGGCGCCGTGCTCGAAACCGACCGACACCGAGGCGGTGCCGGGGAAGATGGCCGCGACGTAGCCCCGCTCAGGATGGTGGAACCCTAAGCCGTGCCAGCCCCGATAGACGCGCTCGGTCAGCTCGGGCCGGGCCTCCACGATGACGTCCCGCAGGTGGCGGGCGAGTGCGGCGATGTCTGCGCAGCTATCGGCGAGAAGTTGGTCGAGGCCGGGAGGCTCGATGGCTATCATGCCGACACCTCACCACATGGGTACGACAATTCCAGCGGCTTTTCCTACCAGTCGAACGTGGGCCCCTGGACCGACCCACCGGGCAGGATCGCCCGGTTTGTGTAGACCCACTTCTCCACCACGTAGTACCGGCGGCCGCGCTGCGGGGTGACGTCGAACGGGCCGCAGTCGTGGCTGGGCGCGAAGTCGGTGAACATCAGCTCACGGCACACGCGCGGGCCGTCGACGACGTTCCTGGTCTCAGCGTCGACGAGCGACATGGAGATGTCGGCCTGGATCGCCGGGAGCGCCGAGACGTGCCCCACCATGCGGACCGCGGCGGAGCTGGTCTGATGGCACGGCTTCGCGAGGACCGGATGCCCGATGTCCCATGTGTACTCCTCGGCGCACTGCCACGCACCCCACACGATCGCCTCGACAGGACCAGCCGACCGGGTGGGGACACCACCTTTGATCTTCTCGCCGCCAGATGTACGACCACCGCCCACCGACGGTGTGACACCGAGCTTCGGCATCGCGGGCTGACCGGCGACGCTCGGCGGCAGCGCGTCCGGACGCTGGACCGCTGTCTGCGCGCCGGGCCGGTGCACGACCCGCCAGGCGGGGACCGCGACGACCGCCAGCGCCGCCAGTACGACGGCCAAAATTGTCATACGTGAGCGCGATGATGTCGGCGGTCGGGGCTTCGGCACCGGCGGCTCGAAGGAGGGCAGCAGCTCATGGATCACTGGCTGGGGCGGCAGAGCGGGATCGTCGGCGGTGCGCTTCGCCACCACGCGCAGCGTGTGCGCGAGTTCCTTCGCCGTCGGGCGGCGGCCTGGACGCTTGTCCATGCAAGCCCCCACGACCCGCCAGACGGTCTCCGGCATCCCCTCCACACGCTGCGGCGACTCGTCCACGTGCCGACGCAGGATCGCCCAGGCCGGGCCCCCGGCATAGGGCGGCCGTCCGGTGACGAGCTCGAAGAGCACCACGCCGAGGGCGTAGACGTCCGCCGACGGCGCGGGGCGGCCGCCGTAGACGGTCTCCGGCGCGATGTAGTTGGCGGTGCCGACGAGCGCGCCCGGCGTCGTCATGCTCGGCGTGTCGAGCACCCGCGCGATGCCGAAGTCGGTGAGGCGGGTGTGCGGCTGGCCGCCGTCGCGGTCGAGCAGGATGTTGTCGGGCTTCAGGTCGCGATGGACGATGCCGCGCCGGTGCGCCGCCGAGAGCGCGTCGGCGACCTGGGCGAGCAGCGTCGCGGCCTCGGCCGGCGGCAGCGTGCCGCGATCGTGCAGGTGGTCGCGGAGACTGCCGCCGTCGACGAGGTCCATGACGAGGCCGAGCGACGTGCCGACGGTGACCAGGTCACGGACCCGCACGATGTGCGGGTGGCGGAGCATGAGGAGGATCGCGCGTTCCTGGACGAAGCGGTTGACCGCCTTCGGCTCCGCCATGAGGTCTTCGCGCAGCAGCTTGACGGCGACCTCGTCGTCACCCTGGAGCGCGCGGGCACGCCACACGGTCCCGGTGCCACCGCCGCCGATCGGCTCGATCAGCTGGTAGGCGTCACCGATGCGATAACCGGTGAGGTCCTCGCTGAGCGACCGGAGACCGTCGTCGGTGTCGTCGCGCGCTTCGGGGGGAGTACGCATCGGGGTATTCGTACAGAATGCAAGATGAAGGTCACAACCGTTACCAGGCAATACTCCCCATGTGGGGGACTCCTTGGGCGGCGTAGACCTTCACAGACTCCGATACATGATATGGAAGTCGACCAACCCGTGCTTCGTGCTGCGGAAGCCGTCCGGAATCGTGCCGACGATGATGAAGCCGAGCGAGCGCCAAAGCCGCACGGCGACGGTGTTGGTGGACACGACCGCGTTGAACTGCATCGCCGTGAAGCCGAGCTCGCGGGCCCGGTCGAGGCAGTGCTCGCCGAGGGTGCGGCCCAGGCCTCGCCCCCGGGCGCGGGTCGACACCATGAAGCTGGCGTTCGCCACGTGGTCGCCGAGGCGGCCCTTGTTGGGGCCCACCTTGTAGGTGCCGAGCACGTCGCCGTCCTCGACCGCCACCCAGACCTCGAAGGGGGGCGGCAGCAGCCAGTGCGACCTGGCGTCCTGCTCGGTGGAGTCTGGGTCGTTGTCGTAGCTCTCTCCGGCGGACACGACCTCGTGCCACACGTCCCAGAGGCCCGAGTGCCGGCCCTGCCAGTCGTCGTCGACAAAGCGCCTGATCTCCACGCTGTTCATTCAACACGTCAGGTGGCAGGCTCTGCATTCGTGTTCGATGTGTTGAGCGACGCATTCAGCCGGTTGCCCGCGCCCCCGCGTGAGGTCGTCATCGCCACCGCCGTCGTGGCGCTGCTGGCGGTCCTGTTGCGGCCCGCCTGGCGGGTCATGCGCAACTTCATCACCATCGCGCACGAGGGCGGCCACGCCTTGGCGGCGGTGCTGAGCGGCCGGCGGCTCTCCGGGATCCGGCTGCACTCCGACACGTCGGGCCTGACGCTGTCGAGGGGTCGGCCCAACGGGCTCGGCATGGTGGTCACCGGGCTCGCCGGGTACATCACGCCGTCGCTGCTGGGCCTCGGCGCGGCCGCGATCCTCGGCGTGGGCCGGATCACAGTGCTGCTCTGGCTCCTGCTGCTCCTGCTCGTCGCCATGCTCATCATGATCCGCAACGTCTACGGCATGGTCTCCGTCGTGGTCGCCGGCGCGATCATCTTCGCGGTCTCGTGGTTCGGCTCGCCGGAGGTGCAGGGCGCGTTCGCGTACGCCTTCTCCTGGTTCATGCTGCTCGGCGGCGTGCGGGCCGTGTTCGAGCTGCAGCAGTCACGATTCCGCCGCCAGGCACCCAACTCTGACGCCGACCAGATCGGCCGGCTGACCCGCGTGCCCGCGATTGTGTACGTCGCGTTCTTCGTGATCGTGTCGCTGGCGTCGCTCGCGTTCGGCACCCGGCTCATGCTCGGCCCCGTGGCGGACCTCCTCTCGGGCTGACACCTCGGCTACCCGTCACCGACCTGCTCCAGGCCGACCCGACTCGACCCATCCAATTCCGACAACCCCGTCACGACAGCAACCGACCGTCTCGGCCCATCGCCCCTGACGACCCACCACGTCAGCACTCATCGCCACCGGCGTGAACGGTGACGGGCAGCGGGAAGTCCTCGGCCTGGACGTCACCAGCGACGAGGAACCGGCCAGCTCGACCCGCCGCGATAGCAACCGACCAGTCGACCCACCCGCTCCGGCGATGGCACTGCGCCAGATCGGCGTCTGGGGTCGAGTGCCCTGGACCAGGTCCGGCGCCGCGACAGCAGCCGACTGGCTCAACCCACCCCACGACTCCACCACGAATGCAGCCAGCCGCTCGACCTAGCTTCGACGGACCCATCGCGACGGCGGCCGGTTCGCGGCGAGCACCACGGCGCCAGGCGGCGGAGAGGCGCCGTGGCAGCCGGGCACCGCCGGCGATCGACGCGATGCTCCACGGCGCCGAGGTGAGGCATCGCACCGGTCGGCCGCGGACGACGACGGCCGATGGGCGGCGTCACGCCCGGCGAGCGCGGCGCTCGCCGCGGATCCCACGGGCAGCGCGGCGCTCACCGCAGACCCCAGAAGCAACGCGGCGCTCACCGCAGACCCCAGAAGCAACGCGGCGCTCACCACGGACTCCAGAAGCAGCGTGGTGAGCCGTGCGGAACGCGACACCGCCCGTCTGGTGCATCGATCACCCCGATCATGTCCGCTGCGTGGTAAGTGAGCCGTCGATCGCCGTACATGGGGAGACGCCGCACTCGCAGCGCCGGTCTTCGCGGCGGCGGAGGTGTGGGTCAGGCCGGGACCGGGGTCAGCACCGCTGCGGCGACCCGGTGAGCCTCCTCGAGGTGGGGCCAGCCGGAGAGGATGAACTCGTCGACGCCTTCGTACTCGGCGAGGCGCAGGCGGATCTCCTCGGGGCTGCCGACCAGGGCGGTGCCGGCGCCCTCGCGGACGAGGCCGATGCCGGCCCACAGGTTGGGGGCGATGACCAGGCCTTCGGTGGTGCCGGCGTTGAGCGCGGTCATCCTGGCCTGGCCGACGGAGTCCATCCTGGCGAACCGGGCCTGCGCCGCCGCGATCCTCGCGGGGTCCATGCCGCGCAGCAGCCGGTCGGCCTCGGCCCACGCCTGGTCGGCGTCGTCGCGGACGATGACGTGGATCCGCAGGCCGAAGCGCAGGGTCCGGCCGTACGCCGCTGCCTTGGCCCGCATGCGCCCGACGCGCTCGGCGATCGCGGCCGGCGGCTCGCCCCACATGAGGTAGACGTCCGCGTGGCGTGCGGCCACGTCCTCGGCGGCAGGCGACGCACCGCCGAAGTAGATGGGTGGGACGTCGGCGAGTGGCGTACCGAGGCCGCCGCACTCGACGTGGTAGTAGTCGCCGTGGAAGTCGAACCGCTCGCCCTTCCACGTGTTGCGCAGCACCTGGAGGTACTCGGCGGTGCGGGCGTAGCGGGCGTCGTGTTCGACGAAGTCGCCGTACGCTCGCTGCTCCTGCTGGTCACCGCCCGTGACGACGTTGAGGGCGAGGCGGCCGCCGGAGATCCACTGGAACGCCTCGGCCTGCTGGGCGAGGAGGGTCGGCAGGGTGAAGCCGGCCCGGAACGCGACGAGCATCCGCAGCGTGGTCGTGTGCTGGGCGATCGCGGTACACATGACGAGAGGGTCGAGGCAGCCGGCGCCGACGGGTGTCAGCACCGACGCGAACCCGGCCTTCTCGGCGGCGCGGGCGACCTCCGTCAGATACGCGACGGTGGGTGTCCGGACGTGTGCGGCGGCTCCGGCGGAGACGGTCGCGGCGCCGACCTGATCACCGTCGCCGGTCGTCGGCAGGAACCAGTGGAACGTCGTCATGCAGCCACCTTACCTACTTAACCGGTGTGTTTCACCGACAGTCTCCCGAGACTGGGAAATGTGGCGCCGATCGATTAGAATGTGTGTACGAAAGTCGCTCTTGAGCTGGGGTTCTTGAGCCGGTTTCGTTGGCTGGGAGGAGAGCGCAAGTGACCGTGTCCACCGTCACCCCGGGGTCCGTTCCGTATGCGACGCTGTTGAGTTTCACGCGCTATGTCGGCCGCACCGGCCCTCGCAAGGCGAGCTTCGTGGGCGGGCTGCGCCGTCAGCGAGAGTCGGGCTCCGGCTTCAACCCACACGGCCAGTTGGTCAAGGCGCTGAAGGCCGACATCCGGTTCCGCACCGGCGGCACCTACCTCAACGCGGTCGTCGAGCAGGTCAATTCGCGGTGGCGGCCACTGTACGAGTCGGTCGTCCCCGGCGCGCTGCGCTACATCGAGTCGATCGGCGACCTGTCGCAGGTGGAGGTCACCCCGACGCGCGACGCCCTCGGCATGCTGGGCAGCCTCCCCGTGAAGATCAACCCGCACTTCGGCCTGCGGTATGCCGACGGTCACGGCGAGGCGGTCCGCCTGCACTTCGACGAGGACCCGCCGCAGGACGAGGCCGCGGTCGCCACCCTGCACCTCATGACCCGCCACATGGACCTGGTCCTGCCCAACGCCACGGCCGTCCTCGTCGACCTGCGCCGCGGTGACGTCCTGCGCCCCGATCCGGCGGTCAAGCCGGCCGAGGTGGAGCGGTGGCTCGCCGGCGAGGCTGCCGCGTTCGCCTCGATGTGGGGCACGACCGCCTGACGCTTCCTTCACCAGCGGCAGCGGACCGGAGCGCGCCTCCCCTCAGGCGTGCCCTGGTCCGCTGCCGCGCTTTCGTCGTCCCGCGCGCCGTCCCGCCCCCACGCCGTTCCTTCGCCGCGCCGTTCCTTCGCCGCGCCGTTCCTTCGCCGCGCCGTTCCTTCGCCGCGCCGTTCCTTCGCCGCGCCGTTCCTTCGCCGCGCCGTTCCTTCGCCGCGCCGTCTCTGGGTGCCCGCGCAATGACATCCGCGTCCGTGCGCCGTCCCACCCCCACGCCACGACTGCGCCGTCCCGTCGCCGCGCCGTCTCTGCGCCGTCCCCCTCAGCACCTGCCGCCGTCACGCCGTCACGCCGTCACGGTGTCGCGGGGGCGGTGTCGCGGGGGCGCACGGCCAGGGACGCGAGGGTGCCGGCGGTGGCCACGGTCAGCGTCGCCGTAGCCCGCGCGGTGACAGTGGCGAGCGCGTGGGCGACCGTCCCTGCACACCCGCGCAATGACATCCCCGTCCCGTGCGCCGTCCCACCGCCACGCCGCGACTGCACTGTCCCGTCTCTGCACCGTCCCGTCCCGAGCCGTGCTGCACGCGCCGTGCCTGGCCACCGTCCCGCGCCTGCACTGTCCCACCCTCGCGCCGCGCCTGCGCCGTCTCTGCGTGCCCGCGCAAAAAGAACTCTCCGGGGCGTGGCATCCCGTGGCGCGGCGGCCTGGCGTTGGCGGGGTTCGCTCGTAGGTCACTGGCTGCACAAAGTCTTCCGGATCATGGGTGCTGGCCGCTTGCACATGGTTCTGTGTCGCGGTGTGCCGTTGCGACTGAGGCTGCTCCGTGGCTCCGGCCTCAGTTGGTCGAACACCTGCTGTGACCGGCCGTGACGCGATATCCACCCGCCATGGCATGCACGTCGCGGGCGCCGGGCCCGGAACCGCCATGCGGGACCCCGGCGCCGACCGGCTCGAGATCCCGGCGACGCCGAGCCGTGGCGTCCGCCCGTCGGGGCGTCTCGGGTGTCGTGGTGCCCGAGTCAGGCTCGAGGCCGCCGTGCGGAGCCCGAACCGACCAGCTCACCCACTGCGCGAATCCGGCGCACTACGGTCTCCGCGCCATGGTGTACTCCGTGATCCCGAAAGGTCAGTGGGTCAGGTTTGGGACGGCGGGGTGGGTGCAGAGGGGGGCGATCTCGTCGGCGGGGAGGGGGCGGGCGAAGTGGAAGCCCTGGGCCAGGTGGTAGCCGAGCTCCAGCAGGCGGTCGGCCTGGGCGGCGGTCTCGACGCCCTCGGCTACGGCTTCCAGGCGGAGGGCCTGGGCGATCTCGCTGATGGAGGTGGCGATGGCCTCCTGTTCGACGGTGCCGGTGACGCCGTCGACGAAGGACTTGTCGACCTTGAGGACGTCCACGGGGCAGGTGCGCAGCAGGCCGAGGGAGGAGTGGCCGGTGCCGAAGTCGTCGAGGGCGATCTTCACGCCGAGGGCGTGCAGGGCGCGGACGGTGTCCAGGGCTCGGCCGCCGCCGAAGACCGCTGTCTCCGTGATCTCGATGGTGAGGCGGGCGGGGTCCAGGCCGGTGTCGGCGAGGGTGGAGGCGACGGTGGCGACGAAGGAGGGTTCGAGCAGCTGGCGGGCGGAGGCGTTGACGCTGATCTTCCACGGGGCCAGGGGGCCCAGGTCGCAAGCCCATTGGGCGCCCTGGGCGCATGCCGAGCGCAGGATCCAGGCGCCGATGGGGACGATGAGGCCGGTGCGTTCGGCGACGGGGATGAACGTGACCGGTGAGACCAGGCCGCGGGTGGGGTGGCGCCAGCGGACGAGGGCCTCGACGCCGCGGACCTCGCCGTTGGGGAGGCCGACGATGGGCTGGTAGAGGACGAAGAGCTCGTCGCGGTCGAGCGCCTGGCTCAGCTCGGCGGCGACCTGGGCGTGTTCGACGGCGTGGGCGTCGAGCTCGGGGCCGTACTCGACCCAGCGGCTCTTGCCGAGCTCCTTCGCGGCGTACATGGCCATGTCGGCGCGGCGCAGGAGGTCGGAGGCGTCGCAGTCGGCGGTGTGGCGGGCGACGCCGATGCTGGCCTGGATGAGCAGCTCGTAGCCGGCGGCGCGGACGGGGACGGCGAGCGCGTCGATGAAGGCCTCCGCGATGCGGGCGCTCTCGGCGGCGGTGGCGTCGGGCAGCAGGACCGCGAACTCGTCGCCGCCGAGGCGGGCGACCGTGTCGCCGGGGCGGACGCTGGTGCGGAGGCGCTCGCTGACCTCGACGAGGAGGGCGTCGCCGACGGCGTGGCCGAGGCGGTCGTTGATGGCCTTGAAGTCGTCGAGGTCGACGAGGGCGAGGGCGAGCCCGCTGGAGGAGGACTGGGCGTCGCGGACGGCCTGGACGGTGCCGGCGTTGAAGAGGGCGCGGTTGGCGAGGCCGGTGAGGGCGTCGTGGGACGCCTGGTACGCGAGCTGGTCCTGATACCGGCGGCTCTCGGTGATGTCGCGGGCGTTGCTGACGATGCCGCGGACGCTGGGGTCGTGCAGGAGGTTGGTGGTGACGACCTCGAACCAGCGCCAGGTGCCGTCGGCGTGCCGCAGGCGCATCTGCGCGGTGCGGGCGGCGCCGGGCACGGCCGGTTGCCGGCGCAGGGGTGCCAGGTCGTCGGGGTGGACCCGCTCGCTGGCGATGCTGCCGAGGAAGCGGTCGGCGGGGACGCCGTAGAAGCGGATGAGGCTCGGGCTGGCGTACGTGACGCGGCCGGCTGCGTCCGTGATGGCGAAGATGTCGCTGGAGTTCTGCACGAGGGAGCGGAACCGGCGCTCGTGCCGCCGCAGCTCCAGCATGCTGGCGTCGACGCGGGCGAGCAGGCTGCTGTTCTCGTAGAAGGCGACCAGCTGGCGGGCGACGACGAGCAGGGTGAGCAGGACCGACCCGCCGACGAGGATCCGGGTCTGGGTCTGGTCTGGTCCGACGCCGGCCAGGACGAAGCCGTCGGCGGCGATGACCGCCAGGTACGGCAGCAGGCTGAACGGCCGCGACGGCTTGCGCGGGGCGGCGAGGGACGCCGGGGCCGCGTGCCGCTGGACGAGGGCCGCGAGGACGATGCCGGCGGCGCAGACCGGGATCGACAGCTGGCAGTCGTTGAGGTACGGCCGGGACTCCAGCAGCGGCGCGATCGCGCCGAGGCCGGCGCCCATGAGGACGGTGCCGCCGAGGACCCACAGCGCGGTGCGGTCGAGGCCGCCGGTGCCGGCGAGGGCGACCTTCGCGACCGCGAGCAGGCCGGCGAACAGCATGAGCAGGATGCCGAAGATGGTCCAGACGGTGCCGGTGACCCGGGCGACCTCCAGCGACTGCTGCACGGCGAAGAACCACGCGACGAGCGTGGTGGCGCAGACCACCACGGCGAGGTCGAGGCTGAAGGTGATCATGCGGCGCCGGACGGGGAGGCGCAGCAGGGCCCAGACGAGGACCAGGACCGCGCCGAGGTACAGCACCATCGTGAAGCCGCCGGAGCGCTGGGTCGGGGCGTCCGGGCCGGCCAAGCTGTCCACGGCGCTGCTGATGACGCCCGCGAGCAGGATGAGCATGATGATGCCGAGGTGGCGCCAGAAGCGTCCGGCCTCGCCGACGAGGCGGGCGGTGCGGAAGCACACGGCGGCGCCGAGGCCCGCGCTGAGCGGCACGGGGATCCAGCCGATCGCCGGGTGGATGAGCGCGTGCGGCCACTGCGCGGCGAGCCAGCCGGTGCTGAGCACGGCGAGGATCACGGCGGCGCGCAGCGCACGATGCGACCGCACCGACCGCACATCGACCGACATCGACAGAGCCACCACCAATACCGAACGCCCGCCCGAACGTGCAGGACATTCGGCCATACGGTGCCAGATCTGAGAGGTTCCAGAAAAATGTCCCAATTGTGCGATCCTCAGATACCGCTAAGGACCTTTGATCAAGGAGTAGCCGGGCGGTCACACATCGACGGTTCCCAGTGCTAGGTTGACCGCAGCGTGCTTCCTCATCCTTGCGCTGCGTAGCGGCCTCGCCGACGAGAAAGGAACTCGATGACCGAGGGCCGGCACCACAGACGTCGCGACGACGACCATGCGGAGGACGGGATCTACTTCCCGCCGCCGCGTGAGGTGCCTCGCTCCCGGACGACGCCACAGGTCCGGCCGGTCGCCCCCTCCCCCTGGGCACCGACCACACCGGACCGCCAGGCGCCGGAGATCCCGCCGGCCCCTCCACCCGGGACGCCACCGCCCGCCCGCCAGCCACCACCCAGGCGGCAGGCCGGCGACACGCACCCGCCGGAGGCGCCGGTCTACTACGCCCGGGCGTCCAACTGGACCGTCCGCCCCTCCCCCTGGGCGACGACCGAGGGCGACGAGCTCCTGGACGAGGACACGTACGCACCGGCGGAGGTCATGCCCCCGCCTCCGCCGGTGCGACAAAGAAAGAACCAGGAAAAAGCACAAAAAGCCACAAAAGCAACGACGGCAGCTGTACCGATGCAGCGCCCGGCCAAGGAGCAGAAGCCGCTCCAGCAGCCGCTCGAACGAGCACCCGCTCCGCAGACCGCCGAGACCGCCCAGGCAGCCCAGGCAGCCCAGGCAGCCCTGGCAGCCCTGGCCGCCCAGACACCCCAGGCCGGGCCGCCACCGGGCCGGATGAGCAGCACCACGGCATGGTGGATCGCGGTCGGCGTGGTGGTCGTCGCGCTCGCGGTCGCCGCCGGCGTCCTGGTCGGCCTGAACCTCGCCCGCCGCGGCTCACCCAGCGGCGCCGCCGGTGCTCCCGCCAGCGCGATGGCCGAGATCTTCCTGGCGGCGCACGCCCCCTCACAAGCAGACGTGGGCTGAAATCACCAGGTGCATTCGCCGCGAATCGGGTAGAGACGCCGCGTTGCCATCTGGACGCGATTTGGGGGAACAGTCCATGAGTGGACCGATCGTGGGCAAGCGTCGCCTTCGAGCCGAGTTGCGCCGGCTCCGGAGAGAACGTGAACTGACCCAGGACCTGGTGGCCGCCGAAATGGAGTGGTCACTGTCGAAGCTGATCCGGATCGAGAACGGCACCGTCGCCATCTCGGTCAGCGACCTGCGCAGCCTGCTGGCGTACTACCGGCTGCACGACACCCAGCTGGTCGACGACCTGCTGGAGCTGGCTCGGGCGGCGAAACGGCGGATGTGGTGGGACGAGTACCGCGCGACCCTGCCCGGACCCCTGCTCACCTATGTGGGGTTCGAGGCGGAGGCGGTGTTCGTCGGCACGTTCGAGCCGATGCAGTTCCCCGAGCTGATGCAGACCCGGCGCTACGCGACCGCGACGACCGCCGAGCAGAGGGCCGGCGATCACGAGCAGCGCGTCGAGTTCCGGCTGCGGCGGCAGAGCGAGCTGTTCGAGCGTGACCAGCCGTCCAAGTTCCAGGCGCTGATCGACGAGTCGGTGCTGCGCCGGCTGCCGCTGCACGACGACGAGGCCGTCCTCGTCGACCAGATCGAGCACGCGGTGGAGTTCGCGCATCGGGAGTACACCGACGTGCGGATCGTGCCGTTCAACGCCGGCTACCACGTCGGGTGGGACGGCGCGTTCACCGTGCTCGAGTTCGGCGCCGACGACGGCATGCTGCACAAGGGCGGGCAGCTGATCGAGGAGCCGGAGCAGATCGCCCAGCACGCCGAGGGGCTGCGCCGGCTGGCGGCGAAGGCCCTGCCGCACGAGGCCTCGATCGACCTCATGCGGCAGGTCGCCGCGGAACTCAAGAGGGGATGATCAGGCCGGCGGGTGGAAGAGCACCCCGTTGCCGCTGACCAGCACCGGCTGGTTGTTGGAGTACTGGTAGGCGACGGTCCCGGCCGCGTTCTCGATCCCGACCGTCGCCGTGCTGCCCTGCTCGAACGCGTTGTCGAGCTCCTTGTACGCGAACGCGATGTCGCCGTTCTCGGAGAAGACCGCCTCGAAGGTGAGGCGCCGCGACGTGTTGCCGTAGAGGTACACGTTGCGCCACTCGATGACGTACGCCCGGTTCGGCGCCGCACCCGTTGTCCCGGTGCGGACGCTGGACTGGCCGTCCACGACGAGGTCCGACCAGAACGGGTAGACCGTCGCGTTCGGCGCCGCCGTGGTCGGCAGGGTCGTGTGGTCGGCGTTCGCCGCGCCGGGGTTCACGAAGCTCGCCTTGCCGTTCGTGTCGACCCAGACGGAGGTGTACGACGTGCCGTACAGCTTGACCGGGAACGGCGTGGTCAGCTGGACGATCGCGTCGTCACCGGTGAGGGTGAGCGGCGTGTCGGCGTCGATGAACGCGCGCGGCCCGTCGGCGCAGGCGTAGCCGAACGCGTCGGCGCCCTGCGTCAGGGCCAGGTTGACGGTCGAGGTGCCCGCCGCGACGGTCACCGGGGCCGAGGCGCCGCCCCCGCCGCACTGCCCGCCGGACCCGACGGAGGCGGTCACCGTGTAGGACCCGGCCGGCACGCCGGTGAACGTGTAGGTGCCGTTGGCGGCGGTGGTCTTCGTCGCCCCACCCGGGGTGAGCGTCACCGTCGCGCCGGCGACCGGCGTGCCGCTGCCCTGGTTGGTCACCGTGCCGGTCACGGTGCCGGTGACGGGTGGCGGGTCCTCCCCGCCGCCCGGCGCCTTGAAGAGCACGCCCATGCCGTTCTGCAGCGCCGAGGTGTTGTTGGAGTACTGGATGCCGACGGTGCCGGTGGCGTTCTCGATGCCGACCGTCGACGACGCGCCGGCCTCAGCGGTGTTGTCGATGCCGGAGTAGTTGGTGACGACGTCGCCGTTCTCGTACAGGATCGCCTCGGCGTTGATCCGCCGGGACGTGAACCCGTACTGGTAGGCGTTGCGCCACTCGACGATGAACTGCCGGTTGGGCGCCGAGCCGGTCACCGCGGTGCGGACGCTGGCCGAGCCGTCGACGACGAGGTCGGTCCAGTAGGCGTACACCGACGAGTTCGGCGTCGCCGTGGACGGGATCGCGCCGTGCTCGGTGGTGGAGGAGCCCTGGTTGGCGAAGCTCAGCCGGCCGTTGGTGTCGATCCAGGCCGAGGTGTAGGTCGTGCCGTAGAACTTGAAGCCGAACGGCAGCGTCACCTGGCTCATGTTGTCGTCACCGGTCAGCGGCAGCACGGCGCCGTCGGCCGGCACGAACGCCCGCGGCGACGCCGAGCAGACGTAGCCGAAGGTGTCCTTGCACGAGGACACGTAGGTCGCGGTGTACGTGCGGGCGGTCGCCGGGGCGGTGATCACGTGGGTCTGCGCCCCGCCGTCGGACCAGCTGCCGAAGGCCTGCGGCACGTTGTTGTACAGCTGCGGCGTCGGCGCGCTGACCGTGTTGGTCGACCCCTGGATGACGGTGCGGGTGAAGGGTGCGGTCTGGCTCGTCGCGCCGACCGTCAGGTTGAGCCCGGCCGGGTTGCTGACGAACGTCAGGTCGACCGTCTTGGGCTGCACGTTGACGGTGGTGGTGCTGGTCAGCCCGCCCGCGTCGGTCGCCGTCATCCTGAGCTCCAGGTATGACGGGTACTCGTGGTCGGGCGCGGTGAGCGTCCCGCCGGCGACGCCGTTGAGCGTCTGCAGCGGGTGCTCGTGGCACACCCCCGGCGACGAGCAGTGGTGCAGCACGGTCGTCCAGCTGAGCGCGGACGCGGGCAGCGTGCCCTGCTGCGGGTCGCTCGCATGACCGGTGAAGCTGATCGCGTCGCCGACGGCCCAGGTGTACGAGGAGGCCGGCGTGTCGATGACCGCGGTCGGCGCGTCGTTGCCGGCCGTGATGGTGATCGTCTTGTCGTTGGTGGCGCCGAGGGTGTCGGTGACGCGCAGCCTCGCCGTGTAGGTGCCCGGGGTGGTGTACGTGAAGCTCGCGGTCACCCCGGTGGCGTCGACGGTCCCGTCGTTGGTGAAGTCCCACTGGTAGGTGAGCAGGCCCTGGTCGGCGGGGTCGGCGTCGGAGGACGTCGAGCCGTCGAAGGTCACGGCCAGCGGCGTGCCGCCGGAGGTGCGGTTGGCGGTGATCGCCGCGACCGGCGGCTGGTTGCCGTTGTAGTAGCGGATCCGGCGCACGGTGCCGCCGAGGTCCACGTAGTACAGCTCGTTGCCGGGGCCGATGGCGAGGTCGACCGGGTTGGCGGCGCCGGCGGCGAACGTGATGATGTTCGACGTCGACGGCAGGCCACCGGCGGTCCCGGGCATCATGGCCCAGATGCAGTCGCGGCTGTAGTCGGAGAAGAACAGCGCGCCGCGGTAGGCGGCCGGGTAGGGGCCGCTGTCCGGGTAGAACGCCACGCCGGAGGACGACGAGCCGCCGCTCGGGCAGCTCTCGCCGGCGACGACCTTCGCGTTGTGGTTCCAGGAGTAGTACGGCTGGACGTTCGGCACGGCCGGGTTCGCGCCGTACATCGACTCGCACATGTTGAGGTTCGCGCCGTCGTAGCCGCCCTGCGGGCTCGGTCCCTCGATGCACGGCCAGCCGTAGTTGCCGATGGTGCTGGCGACCGGGTTGGCGATCCGGTTGATCTCCTCGTACGTGTTCCAGCCGACCTCGCCGCTCCACAGCTCGTTGGTGCCGGGCTTGAACGTGAACCGGAAGGGGTTGCGCATGCCGTAGGCGACGATCCGCCGGGCGTTGGCGTCGCTCATGGCGGCGTTGGGGTTCGTCGGCAGTGCCGCGCCGGTGACCGGGTCGATCCGGATGATCGTGCCGTTGAGCTGGGTCGCGTCGGCGAGGGTGCGGACGTCCTGGGAGCGCAGCGCGCCGCCCTCGGCGGTGGGCGTGCTCAGCGCCGTGCCGGCCGGCGACGGCGGGTCGGCGCACGGGTTGGCGGGGCTGCCGAACTGGCCGTAGTCGGTGGCGCTGAAGCTGGCGCCGTCACCGGAGGAGGCGTAGAGCGCGCCGTCGGCGCCAAACTGCAGGTCGCCGACGGAGTGGCTGGGGAACTGCTGGCACCAGTCGGTGATCAGCACCTGCTCGGTGCCGACCATCTGGTTGCCGCTGGCCTGCAGCCTCGACAGCCGGCCGGTGATGACGCAGTTGCCGTTGTTGGGGTCGGGGCAGACGTCGTTCCACTTCGGCGCGGTGCCGCCGGGCAGCGCGTCGTAGGAGTACAGGACGTAGACCCACGGGTTCGTCGGGAAGCCGGGCGCGAGCGCGAGGCCCACCATGCCGCGGTCCCACTGGTCGTGGACGTTGGTGCGCAGGTCGGCGAAGACGTCGGGGGTCGGGTCCGACAGGCTGTCGTAGACCTTGATCAGACCTCGCTTCTCCGCGACGAACACGCGCCCATCAGGCGAGAACTCGATGTTGGTCGGGTTGGTCAGGCCGCTGAAGACGACCTGCTCCTGGAAGCCGGTCGGGAGCGTCGACGCGGCGGCCGGCGGCGAGCCGGCGACCGGCACGAGCGTGCCGGCGGTGAGCAGGGCGGCGAGCAAGGCGCGCACGGTACGTCGACGCATCGACATGAACCGTCCTCTCGATGGGGGTTGCAGAGAGACGGGAGTCCGGAAATTGCGCCAGCCTACCGATCGCTACATGGCGAGGAAATGTCGCGTTGCCGACCCGCGGCGTGCGACTTCGCCTCGAATCCGACCACTCCGGACACCGGCCCGGGAAAAACGACCCGTTCGGCCAACCGGCCGAACGGGTCGTCGTCATCGCAGGGGTGTCTACAGCTTCTCGTAGCAGGGCTTGTCGAGCTTGTAGTCCTTCGCGACCGAGCCGGTGAAGTAGTCCTTCTCCAGCTTGATCTCGTTGGGACCGCCCGCGCCGACGGTCGGGTTGTAGATGAGCGACTGGCGGAAGATGCCGTCCGCGCCGCCGGCGTAGTTGCCGGCACCGTCGGGCAGCATGCCCTCGTAATCGACCTTGGTGAGCGACTTGGCGGCCTTGAGCAGGCCGGCCCGCGTCAGGTCACCGTCGGCCTGGGCCTTCTTGAGCGCGGCGAGCAGCGGGTACGACCAGACCCAGCCCGACGTGTAGCCGTCGTTCGGCGTGACGCCCGGCAGCGCCTCGCGCATCGCCTTGTGCCCCGGGGTGTCGGAGGCCCAGGACTTCCACGGCGAGGACTGCAGGTAGAGCGCCTTCAGCGCGGGCGCCGCGGCGGTCGCCAGCAGGCCCTGGTTCCACGACGGGCTGGTGCCGATGAACCGGCCCTTGAAGCCGCGCTGGGCGGCGCCGCCGACGATCGCGGCCGCGTCCGCCGGCCCGGTGGTGAGGATGACCAGGTCGGGCTTCTGCGTGACGATCGCGGTGACCGCGCCGGCCTGCTTGTCGGTGCCGGAGTCGGTCTTCACGTTGATGAACGTCATGCCGAGCTTCTCCGCGGCGATCTTCGCCCCGGCCGCGGCGTCGTCGCCGTAGTCGCCGGCGAGGTGCACCGCCATGACCGTCTTGGGCTTGAACGTCTCGTTGGCGTAGTCGACGGCGTTCATCGACTCGATGCAGTAGTTGGCGCCGGACTCGAGGATGTTGTCCTCGAACGCGTACGCCGACGTCCACGCCGCGGGGGCGGCGATGACGTTGTTCTGCTTCATGTCGGGCAGGATCGCCGCGGTGGTCGGCGAGCCGAGGCTCTGCGCGAGGGCGAGGACCTTGCCCTTCATCTCCTGGTACGCCTCGTTGTGCGTCTGCGGGTTGTACTTGTTGTCCCGCACGTAGGTCTCGGCGTCGATGTCGTAGCCGCCGATGCCGCCCTGCGCGTTGACCCGCTTCCAGAACGCCTTCTGCGCGTCGGTGATCGGCACGGCGAGGACGTGGAACGGCCCGACCGTCAGGTCGGAGATGATGCCGAGGTAGATGCAGCCCCGGTCCTTGTGCTCCGACTTGGGGCAGGGCTCCTTGGTGATCCCGACGTCCGACTTCGGGCCCGACGAGCCTTTGCTGTTGTCCGTGTTGTCCCCGCCGCGGCATCCGGCGAGTGAGCCGACGGTCAGCACCGCGGCGAGGGCAATCATGCCCAACCTCTTCATTGAGGAGCTCCTTACTGCGAGGGACGGCGAGGTCAGTACGAGAAGGGCCAGGCTTTCCAGTAGGTGCGGAGCCGGATCCAGATGCCGAACAGCCCGCGCGGCTCGAAGATCAGGAACACGATGATCAACACGCCGTACAGGACGGTTTCGAGCTGGTAGGCGTTGGGGGACTCCGCGGGCGAGTTGCTGATGAACGGCAGGAATGACGGCACCTCACGGATCAGCCGCGGCAGCAGCGTGATGAGGAAGGCGCCCAGGATCGCGCCGCTGACCGTGCCGGCACCGCCGATGAGGACCATGGCGATGTACTGCACCGACAGCAGCAGGTTGAAGGTCGTCGGGTCGAAGTAGCCGACCCCCACGTAGAGCAGCGCACCGGCACAGCCGGCGTAGAACGACGACACCCCGAAGGCGATCGTCTTGTACCTGGCCAGGTTCACGCCCATCACGCCGGCCGCGATGTCGCGGTCCCGGATGGCCGTGAACGCCCGGCCCACCCGCGAGCGCGCCAGGTTGCGCGCCGCGAGAGCCGCGAGGACGAGCAGCACGAGCATCAGCAGGTACAGCTTCTGATCTCTCGTGAGGAACGCGTCGGAGGCGTTCAGGTCGTAGCCGAACAGCTTCGGCGCCGGGGGCTGCCGGCCGATGCCGGGCCCGCCGGTCAGCTCCGACCACTCGTTGATGACGTGGCCGCCGATGAAGACCAGACCGAGCGTCACGATCGCCAGGTACAGGCCGCGCAGCCGGGTGGCGAGCGGCGCCACCAGTACACCGGCGACCGCGGCGACGAGACCGGCGGCGGGCAGCCAGATCAGGATCTCCTGGACCCCGAACCCGATGGTCCGCGCGTCCGGGTCGCCGGCGATGGCGGCCGCGGTGTAGGCGCCGATGGCGAGGAAGAACGCGTGCCCGAGCGACACCTGCCCGGCGTAGCCGGTGACGATGTTGAGCCCGATCGCGCCGATCGCGGTCACGCAGGCGAGCCCGATCAGCTGGAGCAGCTGGTCCTCGACCAGCCAGGGCAGCGCCGCCCCGACCGCGAGGAGGATGCCGACCGCCACCTTCTTCGAGGTGGTGTCCAGCAGCGCCAGCTCCTGGTTGTACGAGGTGCGCAGCAGCGGACGGTTTCTCATACCCTTTCGACCTCCCGGGTGCCGAACAGGCCGTAGGGGCGTACGAGCAGGACCAGGAACATCACCACGTAGGGCGTGACGACCGAGATGTTGCCGCCGAGCCACGGCACCGAGCCCTGATAGGTGGCGGTGAGCTCCTGCACGGTGCCGACGACGAGACCGCCGATGACGGCGCCGGGCAGCGAGTCGAGGCCGCCGAGGATGATCACCGGCAGCGCCGTCAGCGCGATCAGCCACAGCGACTCGCTGACGCTGCCGCCGACGGCGGCGTACGTGCCGGCGACCGCGGCGAGCGCACCGGCGAGCGCCCAGGACAGCGCGAACACCGACCCGACGCTGACGCCCTGGGCGAGCGCCGCCTCCTGGTCGTAGGAGGCGGCCCGCATCGCCAGGCCGGTCCGGGTGTACCGGAAGAACACGAACAGCAGGGCGATGAGCACGGCGGTGGTGAGGACCATCGCGACGTGCCGCTGCTCGACCTGGACGCCGCCGGGCAGCTTCCACACCTTCAGGCCCCACGGGTCGCCGACCTGCCGCACATCCAGGCCGATGGCGCCGTTGACGACGACCCGGACGGCGATGTCGATGCCGAGCGTGATGATCGCGACGGTGAACACCGGCCGTCCGATCATCGGGCGGACCGCGAGCCGCTCGACGCCGAGCGCGATGCCACCGGTGAGCACGGCGGACGCGGCCAGGGCGAGGAAGAAGCCGAGCGGACCGGCGAGGTAGGTCACCAGGACCGCGCCGGCCAGCATGAACGCGGGCTGGGCGAAGGAGATGACCCGGGTCGCCTTGTAGATGATCACGAAGCCGAGGCCGAGCAGCGCGTAGACGCTGCCCGTGCCGATGCCGCGCAGGACGCTCTCGAGGAAGTCCTTCACACCTTGCTCCCGTACATGTCATCGACCAGCGCGGCGAAGGTCGTGGCGACGGCGCCGCGGCGGACCTTCTGCGTCGCGGTGAGCTCGCCGTCCTCGTGGTCGAGCTCCTTGGGCAGCATCCGGAACGTCTTGACCTGCTCGACCGGGTTGTGGCCGGCGTTGACCGCGTCGACCACGCCCTGGATCAGCGCGATGACCTCGGGCTTGCCGGCCAGGTCGCGGTAGGTGGTGTAGCCGATGCCGCGGCGCTGCGCCCACTCCCCCACGGTGTCGAGCTCGATGCCGATGAGGGCGGTGAGGAACGCGCGCCGGTCGCCGATGACGACGGCCTCCTTGACGAAGGGCGACGCCTTCAGCGCGTTCTCGATCTCGCTCGGCGCCACGTTCTTGCCACCGGCCGTGATGATGATGTCCTTCGACCGGTCGGTGATCTTCAGGTGTGTACCGTCGAGCAGCTCGCCGACGTCGCCGGTGCGCAGCCAGCCGTCCGCCGTCATCGCCTCGTCGGTCGCCGCCTGGTTGCGGAAGTAGCCGGCGAACGTGCCGGGATGCCGGGTCTGGATCTCCCCGTCGTCGGCGATGCGGATCTCGACGCCGCTGTGCGCCTCGCCGACCGTGCCGAGCCTGATCCGGCCCGGGCGATTGGCGGTGCCGATCGCGGTGTTCTCGGTCATGCCGTACACCTCGTACATCGGCACCCCGATGCCCATGAAGAACCGCAGCACGTCGGGGGCGATCGGGGCGGCGCCGCTGGCGGCGTAGCGGACCCGGCGGACGCCGATGCGGTCCTTCAGCGCCCGGTAGCACAGCAGCCAGCCGATCGCGTACCGCAGCCGGCTGCCGGCGGTGTGCCGCCCGCCGTTGGCCTCCAGGGTGGCGCCGATGCGGTCCGCGACCCGCAGCCACAGCCGCGCGTTGGCCCGCTTGAGCGGCGACGCCCCGCCGAGCCGGACGGTGATGCCGGCCATCATCTTCTCCCAGATGCGGGGCACCCCGAACAGGATCGTCGGCTGCACCTCGCGCAGGTCGGCCTGCACGGTCGCGATCGACTCGCCGAAGTGGACGGTGACACCGGCGGCGGCGTTGAACCAGACCGTGAAGACCCGCTCCGCGACGTGGCACAGCGGCAGGTAGGACAGGGTCAGGTCGTGCGGCCCCGGTGGCGGGTCGGTGAACCCGCCGCCCTCGACCAGGACCCGGATCGCGAAGTCCACGTTGGCGACGGTGAGCATCGCGCCCTTGGGCCGCCCGGTCGTGCCGGACGTGTAGATCAGCGTGGCCACGTCGCCGGGGTCCGAGGCCAGCTCGATCGGCTCCGCGTCCGCGTGCGACGCCAGGAGGTCGCTCCACGCGATGAGCTTCGGGTGCTTGTACCGGCCGCGGATGCCCCTGGGCTCCAGGTAGACGATCCACTCCAGCCCGGGGCAGTCGTCCAGGACCTCCAGGGCCTTGTCCACCTGCTCCTGGTCCTCGGCGAAGAGGATCCGGGCGCCGGAGTCGGCGAGCATGTGGCGCACCTCGTCCGGCGGGTTCGTCGGGTACAGCCCGACGGTCGCCGCCCGCACCGCGACGGTCGCCACGTCGACGAAGAGCCACTCGGAGCGGTTCTCCGACTGGATCGCGACCCGGTCGCCGGGCTGGACGCCGAGTGACCTGAGCGCCCGGGCGACGGTCTCCGCGGTCTTCCAGTAGTCACGCCAGGTGATCTCGCGCCAGATGCCGCGGTGCTTCTCCCGCATGGCGACGGCGCCGGGCGTGCGCTCCGCGTGCTGCTTGACCAGTTCGGCGATCGTCATGCTCGCTCCACCTCCCCCAGGTAGGCGCGCAGGACGTCGGGGTTGTTCTGCACCTCGGCCGGGGTCCCGGTCGCCACCGGCACGCCGAAGTCGACGACCATCACCCGGTCGGCGAGGTCCATGACGAGCCCCATGTCGTGCTCGACGAGGATCATCGGGACGCCGAGCTCCTCGCGGACTTCGAGGATGAAGCGGGCCATGTCCTCGGTCTCCTCCAGGTTCATCCCGGCGACCGGCTCGTCCAGCAGCAGCAGCTTCGGCTCCATCGCGAGGGCCCGGCCGAGCTCGACGCGCTTCTGCACGCCGTACGGCAGCAACCCCACCGGCAGCCGGCGCCACTGCGCCAGTTCGAGGAAGTCGACGATGTCCTCGACCACGGCGCGGTTGGCGATCTCCTCGCGCCGGGCCCGGCCGAGCCACGCGATCGCGGCGAGCGTGCCGTAGCGGATGTGGTGGTGCCGGCCGAGCATGAGGTTCTCCAGCACGGTCAGGTGCTGGAACAGCTCGACGTTCTGGAAGGTGCGCGCCACGCCCAGCTTGGCGACCTTGTCCGGGCGCAGTCCGGTGAGGTCGGCGCCGTCGAGGGACACCTTGCCCTGCTGCGGCCGGTACACCCCGGAGATCACATTGAAGATCGACGTCTTCCCGGCCCCGTTGGGCCCGATGACGGCGAAGAGCTCGTCCTTGGCGACGGTGAACGAAACCCCGTCGATGGCTTTGACGCCGGCGAAGCTGAGCCGGACGTCTTCGAAACGCAGCACGGCGACTCCTGATTTTTCTATGACAGCCAGCGCTTGCGACGCTTGTAGTGCTTCACGTCGCGGAAGGACCGCTCGGCCCGTCCCAGGTAGAACTCGCGGATGTCGTCGTCGGCGAGCAGTTCGGCGGCGGGCTTGTCGAGCACGACCTTGCCCGTCTCCAGCACGTATCCGTGCTCGGCGATCGACAGCGCCATGGTCGCGTTCTGCTCGACCAGCAGCACGCCGGTGCCGGCCTGGTTGATCTGCACGATCAGGTCGCGGACCTGCTCGACCAGGCGCGGCGCGAGTCCGAGGCTGGGCTCGTCGAGCAGCAGGTACGCCGGGTCCGACATGAGCGCCCGCCCCATCGCCAGCATCTGCTGCTCGCCGCCGGAGAGGTAGCCGGCGATGCTGCCGCGGCGCTGCGCAAGTACGGGGAACAGGGTGTACATGCGGTCCATCGCCTCCGCCCGGCCCTTGGGGCGGGTGTGGGCGCCGAGCCGCAGGTTCTCCTCGACGGTCAGTTCGGCGAAGGTCCTGCGCCCCTCCATCACCTGCGAGACGCCGCGGCGGACCACGGCGGCCGGCTTGAGCCGGTGGATGGGCTTCTCGTCGAGTGTGACGGCGCCCTTGGTGATGGCGCCGTCGTGGACGCCGAGCAGGCCCGACAGGGCCCGCAGCAGCGTGGTCTTGCCGGCACCGTTCGCGCCGAGCAGCGCGACGATGCGTCCTGGCGGGACCTGCAGGCTGACGCCTCGCAGCACCAGCATCACGTCGTCGTAGACGACCTCGAGGTTCTGGACACGCAACATCCGGTGACGCTCCTCCGGGGGTGTTCGGAGTGGGCGAACTATGTGCATCGACGGTGAATAAAGTTACGTGTATTTAACCGGGTCTCAGAGCAGAATCAAGCCCCAATTGTGTGTCCGTCAACACCATCTTCTGTGGTGCGTCACTGTCCGATGTGGAGCGACAACCCGCCGTGATTCGGACTTTTGGGGTAATCGATATTCAACAACGCTCACGGGTTTCGCTTCGTTGGTGATCACGTTAAGTTATGTCCTGGCCTGCACGGCAGTCCGTCGCCCACCCCGGGCGGCGCCGGGCAAGCGCCGCCGAGTCGAGCGCCGCTCTGGCGCTGTCGAGCCGGGGACCCAGGGTCCTTGGGGTGAATCCGCACAGCGCGGTAGGGCGCACTCTTCCCGCCCGAACCCGTCAGCTAACCCGGTAGGCGGTCGGTGAAGAAGGGTCATCCCTTGTCCCCAGGACGGTCCTTGCTGCGCGCGCTCATCGCCGGCGTGGTGTCGCTGGCGATCGTGGCGCCCGCGAGTGTCGCCAAGGCAGATCCGACAGCAGCCGAGATCGACGCCCAGATCCAGAAGGCGGGCGACGAGCTCGAAGACCTGGTCGAGGCCTACAACAAGATCAATGGCGATCTGGCCGCCACCCAGGCGGCCGCCGCCGAGCTGCAGAAGAAGCTCCAGCCCTACGTCGACAACATGGCCAACGCCAACGCCAACGTGGACGTCATCGCCGTCGCGGCGTTCAAGGGCGCGGGCAGCCTGCAGAACCTCAGCATCGTGCTCAACGCGCGGTCGTCCGACACGCTCATGGACCAGCTGACCACGCTGCAGCAGATCGGCAAGCACCAGCAGCACGAGATCGCCGACTTCACGTCGGCCAAGTCGAAGCTGGACGAAGAGAAGAAGAAGATCGACGAGACGCTCGCCGCGGAGACCGCGCAGAAGACCGAGCTCGAGACCAAGAAGAAGAAGATCGAGGGCGACGTCAAGAAGCTCGAGGCGCTCCGCCGCCGCTCCACCACCGGCGGCACCGGCTCCACGGGTGTCAAGGTCGCGCTCGGTGCCGAGTGCACGTCACCGGCGAACGCGGCGGTGGCCTTCGCCTGCGCCCAGCTCGGCGAGCCCTACAAGTGGGGCGCCGCCGGACCCAGCAGCTGGGACTGCTCCGGCCTGACCATGGGCGCCTGGAAGGCGGCCGGCGTCATCCTGCCGCACAACGCGGCGCAGCAGTGGAGCAAGACCACGCACATCTCACGGTCCGCGCTCTCCCCCGGCGACCTGGCGTTCTTCCGTGGCCTGGGGCACGTGGGCATCTACATCGGCAACGGCAAGATGATCCACGCCCCGACGACGGGGCGAAATGTCGAGGTCCAGTCGATCGACGGCCGCAGCGACACGTACGGCTACGGCAGACCGCACAAGTAAGCCCTGACAGCACGTCCAAGAGGCCATGCCCGGCAAGATTGGGGCATGGCCTCTTGGGATCCTGAGCAGTACGGCCGCTTCGCCGAGGAGCGGGCGCGGCCCTTCCACGAGCTGGTGGCGCGCATCCAGACCACCGCGCCGGTCGCGGTCGTGGACCTCGGGTGCGGCCCGGGCACGCTGACCGCGACCCTCGCGACGCGCTACCCGGACGCGGCGGTGCTCGGCATCGACTCCTCCCCCGAGATGCTCGCGAAGGCGGCAGCGCTCGGCACCCCGCAGCTGTCGTTCCAGCTCGGCGACATCGCCGGGTGGCGGCCGCAGCGCGGCTCCGTGGACGTCATCGTCGCCAACGCCTCCCTGCAGTGGGTCGACGACCATGCCACGCTGATGCCGACGCTCGCCGCGGCGCTCGACGACGGCGGCACGCTCGCGTTCCAGGTCCCGACGGGCGGGCCGATCCTCGACGCGGACATCCTGGACCCGACCGTCCTGGGACCGCGCGGCGCGACGCCGGTGCGGGAGCCGGCCTGGTACGTGCGCACCCTCGCCGGGCTCGGCCTGACCGTGGACGCGTGGGAGACGACGTACTTCCACGTCCTGCCCGGCGAGGACCCGGTGCTGGAGTGGTTCAGCGGGACCGGCCTGCGCCCCTACTTCGACGCCCTGTCCGGCGCGGAGCTCGACGACTTCCGGGCCAGGGTGGCCGCCGCGCTGCGCGAGCGCTACCCCCGCGAGCCGTTCGGCACGATCCTGCCCTTCCCGCGCCTCTTCGTCGTGGCCCAGCGCCCCTGACCCCACCCACCGACCCACACCCCGGGCCCTGGCACCGCAACCAGCCCGTCCGCCACCCGGACCGCGGCAGCCACCGCCAGAACACGGCACGGCAGGCCAGAACACGGCACGGCGGGGGCAGGACGCGGCACGGCGGGGGCAGGGCAGGAGCACCACCCAGCCGGCCCGGACACCGCCGACCATCCGGAACACTCGCCCGCCCGGACCACGGCACAGCCAGGCCACGGCACCGACGGGCCAGAACACGGCACGGCTAGGGGCAAGGGCGGGGCAGGGCAGGAGCACCACCCAGCCGGCCCGGACACCGCCGACCAGCCGGAACACCCGCCCACCCGGACCACGGCACAGCCAGGCCACGGCACCGACGGGCCAGAACACGGCACGGCCAAGACACGGCACGGCCAGGACACGGCAGGCCAGGGGCAGGGCGGGGCAGGGCAGGAGCACCGCCCGGCTGGCCCGGACACGCCGACCAGCCGGAACACCCCGCCCACCCGGACCGCGGCACGGTCAGGACACGGCACCGACGGGACGCCTCTGTCGCCTGGGCCGGGGCGTCGCCGGTCGGCCCGGAGGACGGCCGCTGGCGGGCACGTCGGCGGGCGAGCCGGGCGACGTGTCATCGAAGGGGCCCGGCGGGCGATTCCCGGTGCCGCGCCGCCAACCGGGCACCGCCGGGCCGAGCTCCCGATCCGCGCCTGCGACCCTCCTCACGCCCGTTCCTGACGCTGCGTTACGGGCCGGGGCTACGGCGGCCGGTCCTGGGGCGTCCGTGCCGGAATGTTGAGGGTGAGCCGGCACCGCTACGGGACGTGGGCGTTGATCGATGGTTGGTGACCTAAACGAGACCTAAGTGTCCCAGTATGTGGAAGCAGCCCCCGACCGGGGCGGTCAGGGGCTGCGGGTCGTCTGCGGGCTAGGCGGCCTGGAGGCCTTCGGCACGGGCCAGCTCACGGAGGCGGCCGAGGGCCTGGATCTCCAGCTGGCGGATGCGCTCACGGGAGAGGGAGAACCGGCTCGCGACCTCGGTCAGCGAGTGCTCGCGGCCGTCCTCCAGACCGTAGCGGGCGCGCATGATGCCCGCGGACCGGTCATCGAGGTGATTGAGCAGACCCTCGATGCGCTGGCGCTCCAGGGCGGCGAGGACCACGTCCTCCGGCGACGGCGCGTCGGAGTCGGAGACCAGGTCGCCGAGGCTGGTGTCACCGTCGTCGCCGACCGGCGTGTCGAGCGAGACGGTGTCCTGGGACCAGCGCTTCAGCTCGTGGACGCGCTCGACGGGGACGCCGAGGGCGGTGGCGAGCTGCTCGGGCTCGGGGTCGTTGCCGAGCTCGCGGGTCAGCTGACGCGCGACATTGCGCATCCGGTTGACGTCTTCGACGAGGTGGACGGGCAGCCGGACCGTGCGCTCCTGCTGCGCGATCGCCCGGCTGATCGCCTGGCGGATCCACCATGTCGCGTATGTCGAGAACTTGTAGCCGCGCACGTAGTCGAACTTCTCGACGGCGCGGACCAGGCCGGTGTTGCCCTCCTGGATGAGGTCGAGCATCGGCATGCCGGAGCGCACATAGCGCCGCGCGATCGACACGACGAGCCGCAGGTTGGCCCGGATGAACCGGTCCTTGGCCCGCTCGCCCTCGTCGACGAGGCGCTGCAGCTCGGCGGCGCTCACACCGTCGGGCAGCCGGCCCTCGTCCAGCAGGTGCTCCGCATAGAGACCAGCCTCGACCGCCTTGGAAAGCTCGACCTCAGAAGCGGCGTCGAGCAGCGGCGTGCGGGAGATCTCATGCAGGTACACACCAACCAGGTCACGCTCTTCTGCACCTGTATCGGGTCGCATCTCCACTTTCACGTTCTCCACCTTCGGGCCCCTCCCCGTCCATCCTTCGCCTTCCCCGTTTCACCCTGCTAAAACGGGTGCCCCCCGGGTATGCCCCCTACACAACGGTCACGTGGCCTGCGGAATTCCACCCTCGCGGGCGATTCCGGTGACGACCCGTGAGAGTTGCACCACTTACCTAGACGACTCGGGAGCAGCTCCGGTTCGCTTCGGTTGCAACAAGTGATACGTGGTATTCCTGCCCGTCAGACGCCTAAACTCGCTGTGAGTTCCCTGGGAACGACGTTCGATGGGACCGGGGTCACCGCTGTTCATCGGCAAGAGTCGCCCGCATGACAGGCAAATGCACATGTATCCGCAGGAATCGACGCGGGCAGCGGTCTGTCGAAATGCTGACTGGCTCGTCACACCACCCCCTACCGAGCGTGCCATTCCCGCAACAGCTCGACTTCTTCCTCTTCGGTGAGACCAGTAATGTGGCGAGTGTCACTAAATGCTGCGAGTGTGGCGGCCGCCGTTTCGGGAAGAGGGCGCGTCCGCAGACCGGCGGCGAGCGACCGGGTGACGTCCCGGGTGAGGAACCCGCCGTATTCGGGCAGCGGCAGCCACAGCGGCAGGGACCGCGCGCCTGACCAGGGCGCGACCGCGTGGCCGGTCAGGAAGTCCTGCGGCACCCAGGTGAGGGTCCCGGTGCCCCCGGTCCCGGCCTGCAACCCGGCGTGGAACTCGCGGCGGGTCATCGGGGCGCCCATCCCGTCGTAGGTGCCGGTGCGGCCCTCCTCGGCGCAGCGCAGGATCCAGTCGGCCAGGTCCCGGACGTCCACGTACTGCACCCGCTCGCCGGGGTCGCCCGGGGCGAGGATCTCGCCGCCGCGGGCGTGCCGGGCCACCCAGTAGTCGAAGCGGCCGGTGGGGTCCTCGGGCCCGACGATCAGTCCGGCCCGGTTGACGAGGACCTCGCCGAAGCCCTCGCGGATCAACTCCTCGCAGGTGACCTTGCACCGGCCGTACTCCTCGGCGCCGGCGGCGGGGTCCTCGTTCGCGGGGTCGGCGGGCGGCAGCAGCGGAGCGGTGTCGGACGTCTGGTCGGGCGTCGCGGCGTCGGCGTACGCGGAGCAACTGGACACGAACGTCACGTGACCGGCCCGGCCGGCCAGCTCGGCGACCATGTGCCGGACGTGGCTGGGCTTGCGGGCGACGTCCACGACCGCGTCGAACGTGCCCTCGACCGCGCCCAGGCCGCCGGCCTCCTCCCGGTCGACGGTGACGAACGTCGCGCCGTCCACCGGGTCGCCGGACGTGCCGCGGGCGGCGCAGGTGACGTCGTGGCCCGCGGCGAGGGCCTGCCGGGCGACCGCCCGGCCGAGGAACACGGTGCCGCCGAGTACGAGGATTCTCATCCGGCGATCCTTCGCCGCCACGGGCCGATCCGGCAGGCCTGTTCGCCACGAGCGTGAGCCGCAACCGCAAGCCCCGGCCATGAGTCCGGTCGTGAGCCGCCTGTGAGCCCAGTCGTGAGCACGGGGCGAAGCGCGGGCCCCGGCGCGCGGGTGCGGCGCGCGGGTGCCGGGCAGAAGCCGGACGCGAACGGGAGCCGTCGCGGCGCGCTACGCGCGGTGCGACGGGGGCGGCCGGTGCGGGCGCGTCTTGTGCACCACCAGAGTGAAGAGAGCCACCGCCGCCATCACCGTGGCCGCGACCGCCAGCCACAGCGACCACCGGTGGCCGCCCGGCGAGCCGGACATCCCGTTCTGCGCGGTCGACGGCTGCACCGCCACCGCCGGCAGCGAGGAGACCGGAGCGAACGCGTACACCCGCAGATAATCGACCTGGAACTCCGCGGGCAATGTCGTCGATGTGCCCGGGGCGCCCGATTCGCTGGTCGTCACCGCGAAGCCGAACCAGCGCTGCGCCGGCGACGCACCGGGGTCGGTGGAGCGCTCCTTGCCGTCGACGAAGACCTTGAAGCCGGCCGGGGACCACTCGATCGCGTAGGAGTGCCAGTCGCTGAAGGGCCCGGGCAGCGTGCGCACCGAGGTGCCGGTGCCCGACCCGTTGCGCACCAGGGCGGTCTCGGCGCCGGGCCGGGCGGTGATCTCCAGCTGTGACTCGTCCTGGGGCGCCTGCTGGTCGACGGGGCGCAGCATCGCGATCGAGGAGATGCCCGCGCCGACGGGCACGCGCGCCCGGAACTCGTAGCGCCCGTACTGCTGGGCGGCGCCGAGGCAGCGCAGCTCGCCGGTGACGAACGGCTTGCCCCCGTAGGTGCGCCGGTGCAGGGCGAGGTGCAGGCGGCCGCCGGAGACGGTGACCGCCTCGGGGCGGAAGTAGGTCGGCTGGGCGCCCTCCGACGAGCCGTCGTAGGCGGCGCAGCCGGACGGCAGCGTGCCCGGATCGTCGAAGGAGTCGGAGAAGACCGGCTGCCAGTCGGCCTGGTCGACGGCGAGGACCGGCGCGGGAGCCACCCAGATCGCGGACGTGACGACGACCATGACGGTCGCGGCTCGCCTCAACATGTGTCTGCCTCCTTTCGAAAAACCTACCGGATACCTTGCGTCCGCACAGCACTGCGGAGCGTCGACGATCGTGTGCACTTGGCGGCCCGATCGGATACGGACCCTCGCATTCACCCGCATGCAATCCAGCCGTATCCCGCCGACGCTCGTGCCGGATCGACGCCTGCGGAAGGATGTCCGTCGACGCATGTCTTCCAAAAGGAGAGATCATGGCCCAGCCCCGCGCCCGCGCGCGGCGGATCGCCCAGCACCTCGCGGTGCCGGCGCTCGCCGTCGCGGTTGTCGCCCTGCTGCCCTTAGCCAAGTCCGGCGCGCCCGAGCAGTCCGACCAGTGGACGCCGCTCACGCCGGCCAACGTGTCGTTCGCCCAGAAGACGGGTCCGACGACCTCCGCGCAGCTGCTCGGGTTCAACGACTTCCACGGCAACATCGACCCGCCGACCGGCAGCGGCGGGCTCATCAACGGCACTCCCGCCGGCGGTGCGGAGTACCTGGGCACCTGGCTGACGAAGCTGCGCGCCGCGGCGAAGACCGACGGCGTGCGCAACAGCGACACGGTCGTGGCCGGTGACAGCATCGGCGCCACGCCGCTGGTCAGCGCCGCGTTCCACGACGAGCCGGCGATCGAGGTCCTCAACGCGATGGGCGTCGACATCTCCTCCGTCGGCAACCACGAGTTCGACGAGGGCATCGACGAGCTCAAGCGCATCCAGTTCGGCGGCTGCCACCCCGTCGACGGCTGCCAGGACGGCGACGGCTTCGCCGGCGCGAAGTTCCCCTACCTCGCGGCGAACGTCACCAACAAGTCCAACAAGCTGCCGATCCTGCTGCCGTTCACGATCAGGCTCTACGAGGGCGTCCCGGTCGCGTACGTCGGCATGACGCTCGAGGGCACGCCCGGCATCGTCAACCCGGCCGGAATCAAGACCGTCGACTTCCGCGACGAGGTGGAGACGGCCAACCAGTACGCGACGCTGCTGGGCTGGCTCGGCATCAAGTCGATGGTCCTCCTGATCCACGAGGGTGGCCTGCAGAGCAGCCCGCCCGCGCCGCTGGACCCGTCCGGCTGCGCCAACTTCGCCGGCCCGATCACCGACATCGTCAAGGGCCTCAACCCGGCCTACGGCGTCGTCGTGTCCGGCCACACGCACCGCTTCTACACCTGCCAGCTGCCGAACTCCTCCGGCGCCAGCTCGCTGGTGACGAGCGCGGGCACGGCCGGCACCCTGGTCACCGACATCCGCGTGACGCTGGACAAGAAGTCGCGCAAGTTCGTCGACGCGTCCGCGACCAACGTCATCGTCGAGAACGGCGTGAAGAACGCCGACGGCACGTGGCAGAAGGACGCGGCGGGCAACTTCGTGCGCAACGCGGCACTGGTCGACCCGAAGGTCAAGGTCATCGCCGACAAGTACCGCACGGCCGTCGCCCCGCTGGCGAACAAGGTCGTCGGCGGCATCACCGCCGACATCACCAACATCGCGCTGGCCAGCGGCGAGTCGACGCTCGGTGACGTGATCGCCGACGCGCAGCTCAAGTACACCGCCGCCGCGGGCTCGCAGATCGCGCTGATGAACCCGGGCGGCATCCGGGCGTCGCTGATCTACGCGAATTCGCCCGGCGGCGAGGCGCCCGGCCAGGTCACGTACGGCGAGGCCTTCACGGTCCAGCCGTTCAACAACCTGGTCGTCACCCAGCCCATCACCGGCGCCCAGCTGAAGAAGGTCCTCGAGCAGCAGTTCACCGGCTTCGAGGGGCAGACCACGCAGAAGATCCTGCAGGTGTCCGCCGGGTTCACCTACACCTACAGCGCGTCGGCCCCGCTCGGCTCGAAGGTCAGCGACCTCGCGCTGAACGGCACGCCGATCGACCCCGCGGCGACGTACCAGCTGACCACGAACGACTTCCTGGCCAACGGCGGCGACGGCTTCAGCAACCTGAACCAGCCGAGCGCCACCCGCGTGTACGCGCCGGGCTTCGACGTCGACGCCCTCACCGCGCACCTCGCGACCGGTCCGATCGCTCCGGGCCCGGGTACCCGAATCACGAAGATCGCCTGATCGATGTCCGTGTGGGCGGGCGGTGGGTTTTGCTCCCGCCCGCCCGCACGTATGCTCGCAGGCGCCCGAAGAACCGCAGCACGCACGTGCGGACTGCACGACCGAGGTCGAAAGGCGTTGATCGGTGGAGCGACCGAGCTGGGCACCCGCGGACATCGACCTCGATCAGCCGAGCGTGGCCCGCGTCTATGACTACTACCTGGGCGGCTCGCACAACTTCGCCGCCGACCGGGCGTTCGCCGAGCAGGTCCTCAAGTTCATGCCGGCCGTGGCCGCGCTGACCCGCAGCAACCGGGCCTTCCTGCGCCGCGCCGTGTCCATGCTGAGCGCGCAGGGTGTCCGGCAGTTCATCGACCTCGGCTCGGGCATCCCGACCGTGGGCAACATCCACGAGCTCGTCCCGGGCGGCAAGGTCGTCTACGTCGACAACGACCCGGTGGCGGTCGCGCACAGCCGGGCCATCCTCGCCGAGGTGCCGGACACCGCCGTCGTCGCCGCCGACCTGCGCGCCCCCGCGGACGTGCTGGCCGCCCCCGAGGTCCAGCGGCTGATCGACTTCACCCAGCCGGTCGCGTTCGTGCTGGCCGCGGTGCTGCACTTCGTGCCCGACGAGGAGCGCCCCGCCGACATCGTCAGCGGGTACGCCGCCGCGGGCGTGCCGGGCAGCCACGTCGTGCTGTCCCACGCCGGCCTCGACCGGCCGCTCACCCCCGCCGAGGACGCGGCCTGGGAGGTCTACCGCAAGTCGCCGACGCCGCTGATCCTGCGCGGCAGCGACGAGGTCAGGAAGCTGCTGGGCGATCTCACGATCGTGGATCCGGGCGTGGTCGCGACCTTCGACTGGCGGCCGGACCCGGACGACGAGACCCCACCCGACGGCAACGCGATCGGCTGCGCCGCCGTCGCCCGCAAGGACTAGTGCACCCACCGATCATGACCGCCCTCAGCCCCACGCCGACGTCGTGGGACCGCCCGCACCGAGCCGCCGAGCGGCTCGCCCGCAGCTGGTCGCTGGCCATCGCCGGCACCAGCTACGTGTCGATGAGCGGCCTGGAGGTGCAGGACTTCCTCACCGCCCTGTCGACCCGGCTCATCCACGCGCTCACGGCCGAGACCCTCGACCTCGGCGACGTGCGCGAGGTCGGCTCCACGCTCGTCGCCGCGCACTTCACCGAGCCGACGACCCTGGAGCGCACGGTCGCGGTGCTCAGCGAGCAGTTCGCGAAGGCGCCGACCAGGCGGGTCGCGGAGATCCAGGGCGCGCTCGCCGCCGGCTACGCGCAGGCGCTGCGCGACCGGATCCTCGACGAGCAGGAGGAGATCCGCACCGCGGCGCTGTGGGCCCGGGCCCGCGCCGAGGAGAGCCGGCGGGTCAGCGAGGCCCGCTTCCGCGCGGTCTTCGCCGGCGCCGCGATCGGGATGAGCGTGAGCACCGTCGACGGCGTGGTCATCGAGGTCAACCAGGCGCTGTGCGACATGCTCGGCTCCACCGAGGACGAGCTGCGGGCGATGACCTTCGAGGACTTCGTGCACCCGCAGGACCCGCCGGTCGCGGCCGGGATGTTCGAGGAGCTGCTGTCCGGCGGGCGCGACCAGTTCCGGATCGAGAAGCCGTACATCCACAAGGACGGCCACCAGGTGTGGACCGACCTCGTCGCGTCGATCATCCGCGACGAGGACGGCGAGCCGAAGTGGCTGGTCGCGATGGTCGAGGACATCACCGAGCGCTACCTGCTCCAGCTGCGCCTGCGGCACCAGGCCCTGCACGACCCGCTGACCCAGCTGCCCAACCGGACGATGTTCTTCGACCGGCTCGCCGAGCTGCTCGCCGGCGCCGAGGAGGAGCCCGAGTCGCGCGTCGGCGTGTGCTACCTCGACGTCGACGGGTTCAAGGTCATCAACGACACGCTCGGGCACGACGTCGGCGACCAGCTGCTGCAGACCGTCGCCCGGCGCCTCGCCCGCTCGATCTCCGGCGACGGCCAGCTGGTCGCCCGGATGGGCGGCGACGAGTTCGTGGTGCTCATCGAGCGGGCCGGCGGCACCGACGAGGTCGTCGCGGTCGCCGAGCGGGCGCTGGACACCGTCCGCGCGCCGGTGCACGTGGGCGGGCACGAGATCAGCATCTCGGCCAGCATCGGCGTGGTCGAGCAGCCACTGCGCGGCACCAGCACCGGCGAGCTGATGAAGGCCGCCGACACGACGCTGTACTGGGCGAAGGCCGACGGCCGCAACCGGCTCGCGCTCTTCGACGCCGAGCGGCACGCCCGCGAGGTGACCCGCTACGAGCTGTCGGCGAGCATGCCGGCCGCGCTGGAGCGGCGCGAGTTCTTCGTCGAGTACCAGCCGCTGGTCCGCCTCGGCGACGGCGTGACGATCGGCGTCGAGGCGCTCGTACGGTGGCGGCATCCGCGATTCGGGGTGCTGGGGCCGGACGCGTTCATCGGGATGGCCGAGGAGACCGGGCTGATCGTGCCGCTCGGCCGGTGGGTGCTGCACGAGGCGTGCAAGCAGGCCGCCCGCTGGCACCGCGAGCACGGCGACCGGGCGCCGGTGATGAGCGTCAACCTGGCGGTCCGGCAGATGCGCGACCGCACGATCGTCAGGGACGTGAAGGCGATCCTGGAGCAGACCGGCCTCGCCCCCGACCGGCTCCAGCTGGAGCTGACGGAGAGCGCCGTCATGGGCAGCGGCGGCGAGCCGACCGAGGCGCTCAACGCCCTCGCCGCGCTCGGCCCGCGCATCGCGATCGACGACTTCGGCACCGGGTACAGCAACTTCGCCTACCTGCGGCACCTGCCCGTGCACAGCCTGAAGCTGGCCGGCTCGTTCGTCGCCGGGCTGCGCCCGCCGGAGGGCGCCGACCCGGTCGACCAGAAGATCATCGCGGCGGTGATCGGCCTCGCCCACGCCCTGAACCTGAGCGTCACAGCCGAGGGGGTCGAGACGGCGGAGCAGGCCGACCGGCTGCTGGCCCTCGGTTGTGACACCGCACAGGGTTGGTACTACGCGAGCGCCGGGCCCCCGTCCGCGATCAGGCTCTAACCGAGCGCGTACGGGTTGACGTCCTCGTTCATGTCGACCATCAGCTGCGACCACAGGTCCGCCTCGTGCCGGTCGGCGCCGACCAGGTCGTAGGACCCGTCGGTGAAGCCCGGATCGAAGTGGAACTCGGGCAGGTCGGTCTCGTCGATGTACTGCGCCTCGTCGCTCACGTCGCCGAAGCTCGGCTGCTCGTCGTGGTAGTCGCCCAACGCGTCCCCGTCCACGACGTGCGCGCCGTCGTGGCCCTCGGTGTCGACGCCGAAGTCGTCGTGGTGCTCGTCGAACTGCTGGTCGGAGGAGAGCAGGTCAGCGCCACCGTCGGGATCGACGTGGAGGCCGTCCTCCATCTCCCAGTCGATGTCGTAGTCGCTCATGGCCCGCTCCCGGCTCGTCTGGTTACCTGGAAAACGGTAGGCGGATCCTCCGATCAGCTGATCCCCGAAACGTGCCACTCACTCAGGGCTGCAACCACCAGGGGCTGGTGTAGGCGAGGCCGAAGTCGTTGCAGGGGTGACCGTTGGGGCCGGGGCTCGGGTTGGGCCGGGTGGGGTCCGAGACGCGCAGCACGACCCAGTTGCCCATCGCCACGTCCAGCGGCACGGTGAAGCGCACCACCTGGTTGGCGACCGTGTCGATCACGTCCGCGACCGTCGGGGCGGCGACACCGGGCCGCAGGACCTGGATCCGGACCGGCTTGCCCTGCCAGTCCGGGCCGCGGTCGAGATCCAGCGCGAAGCGCACGTCGCCGCGGGCGAGCGGCAGCACCCCGCCCATCCGGACGTCGTTGGCCGTGGCGTCGACGCGCAGGCCGGAGACCCGCGTGGCGAAGAAGCGGCGGGCCCGCATCGCCTCCAGGACCCCGGCGCGGGTGTTCTGCGTCACCCACAGCCCGGTGCGGCCCTTGCCCTCGGGGAAGCCCCAGTCGGTGCCGTGCTCGTCCGAGACCCCGCTGAGCCCGGTCCGCCACCCGGCGTTGAGGCAGGCGTTGAGGGCGCAGGTGCGGCCTTCTGACCAGCCGTCGAAGAGGTAGTCGTCGCCGCGGTTGAACATCTCCAGGCTGACCATGGCGTCGCGGGCGGCCGCCGAGTAGGAGAAGTTGCCGAAGCGGCCGACCTCGCGGCCAGGGTGGTTGAAGCTGGCGACGCCCCCGTTACCGGTGATCCAGTTGTAAAGGCCGCCCATGTTGCTCGATCCGCCGAGATCGGTGAACCCGTTGGTGAACCAGACGTTGACGTGGCCGAGCAGCGGGTGCGACCACTCGAAGCCGCGGATGGCGGTGTAGTTGCCGGGGTCGTCGGCGGCGTTGGCGAGGGCGCCGGTGCGGTCCCACTCCGACTTCGACAGGCCGCTGATGCCGAAGAGGGTGGTGTGGTCGGTGAGCGCGGCGACGTCCAGGCCGGCCGAGCGCATCGAGGCGAAGGCGAGGGCGGGGTCACCGTCGCCGTCGGACATCACGGTGTGGTTGTGCAGGTCGGCGTGGACCAGGCCGGTGCCGGCGGTGATGGCGGACGCCCGGGCGGCCCCGGTCAGCGCGGCCGGGCCGGCGCCGACGGTCGCCGCGGTGCCGGTCTCCGCGCGGGATGTCCGTCCTGCACCGGCGGACGCGGCGCCCGGGGTGGCGAGGACGAGCAGACCGCCGGCGCCCGCGGCGAGCAGGCCCCGGCGGTCGATTCCTTCGTGACGGTGATGGGAGTGGTCTCCAGTCATGCCCCACAGCACACGCCACCGGACCCAACACGTCGATACATGTTGATGTCCGCCAGGTTTACATTCAGCGGGTGCGGCGATCCAGCCAGCCGTCGCCGTTGAGGTCCTCGTACCGCTGATCCATGACGCCGTCGCGGTTGGTGTCGATCTCGGAGGAGTTGATGAGGCCGTCGCGGTCGGTGTCGTGGCCGACGAACTCGGCCCGCCCGTCACCGTCGGTGTCCACGACGATGTCGACGCCGCCGTCGGCCCGGTTCACGTAGGTGTGCTGGTCCCACCGGCCGTCGCCGTCCCAGTCGACCCGGGTGTGGTAGCCGTCGGTGGGCGCCTGACCCACCCCGCCGGGCACGCCGTCCCGGAGCGCGCCGGCGACGCCACCCGCGACACCCGTCCCGCTCCCGTGGCCCGGCTGCTGCCCGCCGACGATGCCGTCGAGCCCGCCGGCGATCCCGTGCCGCCCGCCGCCGTCGGCCTGCGCATGCGCCTCTGTGAACCCGGCCTCCGCGTGGGCTCCTCCGAGACCGGCTTCCGCGTGGGCTCCTCCGAAGCCGGCTTCCGCGTGGCCGGTGCCGGCGTGCGCGCCCTGGCCGACGGCCTCGCCGATGCCGGCGCTCGCGCTGCGGTACACGGTGCCCTGGCCGCTGGAGTGGACCTCACTGACGCCGTACGGGGACGCTTCGGCGAGCCCCTCGCTGCCCTGCGGGTCGGGCGCCTCGGACAGGCCGCCGTAACCGCCGTCCTGACCGCCGCCATAGCCCGCCGACGCGTAGGAACGGGGGTCATCGGACGCCTCGGACAGGCTGCCGTAACCGCCGTCCTGACCGCCGCCGTAGCCCGCCGACGCGTACGAGCGCGGGTCGTCTGACGCCTCGGAGAGACCGTCGTAGCCGCCGCCCTGGGGGTCCGGCGCCTCCGCGAGCCCGGCGCCGCCGTAGCCGGCCTGCGCCTCGACGCCGCCCGCGGACGCGTACGCGCCACCGGGGCCCGCGTGCGCCTCGGCGCCGCCGGCCGACGCGTGCGCGCCGTGGTCGATGGCGTCCCGCAGGTGCGCGGCCAGGCCGCCGTGCTGCTCCGGCTCGGGAGCGGCGTGCCGGCCGCCGGACTGCTCCAGCGCGTCCAGCCCGCGGGCCGCGCTGTGCGCCGCGCCGGAGCCCTGACCGCCGTCGCCCAGGTTGTGCCCGGCGCCGTGATCGAACGAGGGACCGCCGCCGTGGCCGTGGACGACGTCACCGATGCCCGAGCCGATCGAGGAGAACAGGCCGAACATGCTGGCCTTGCTCGTGCGCTGCTCGACCCGTGACTGCCCCGCGTCGGCGCCGCCGACCTGCGCCTGGAGCAGCTCCAGTTCGTCGGCGCTCAGCTGGTACCCCGCGAGCGCGCCCGCCGGGTCGGCCGCCAGGCGCGCCTGGAAGCCCGGATCGGTCAGCAGCCGCTCGAGTACGTCGTCGAAGTCGCTCATCGGAACAGTCCCCCCAGTTATGGCACAGGTCGTGAAAGTCAGTCGAGTTCAGGCATGGGCACGGGCTGCGGGCGGGGACGGCAGGTGCCGCACTGCACCGCGTCCTCCACGACGAGCCCCTCGGCCCGGCCGCGGCTCTGCGACCGGTGCACCTCCAGCAGATACGGGCCGAACTTCGCATGGTCCTCGCACAGCCCGCGCGCGCAGAACCGGCACGACCCCCGCGCCGCCTTGGCGCAGAACCAACAGAGCACGTTCGAACTCCCTCAGCCGACGATGCATTGCGAGTAGTAGGTGACGGTGATCGTTGCGGAGCCGGCATTGCCCGCGGGGTCCACCGCACGCGCGGTCACGACGATCTTGGCGTCGGCGGTCAGCGTCACCCCGCCGAACGTGGCGGCGAACTGGTTCCCACTGGAGTACTTCGCCGAGCCGCTGCCGACCCTGGCGCTGATCGTCACCTTCAACGTCGACGTGGCGTCGACCTTGTCCACAGCGGTGACGGTGAGCGGCACGGTCGACGGGCCACCATAGCGGCAACCAGGCGGGTAGACGTAGTTCTGCTGGGTCGCGAAGGTCAGCCGCACGGTCGGTGCCGTGGTGTCCGGCGGTGGCGGCGGCGACGTGGTCGGCGGGGGGCCGGCGGTCGTCGTGGTGCCGCGCGTCGGGGTCGGGGCCTTCGTCTTCGTCGGGGTGGCGCCGGGCGTCGGGGTGGCCGACGCGCTCTCCGAGGCGGACGCGGACGGTGACGGGGACTCCGACGGCGTGTCCGACGGGGACGGCCCCACTGACACGGTCGGCGTGCCGCCCGGCTTCGGCAGGGCGATGCCGTCGCCGCAGGTCAGGTCGGCCGACGGGTCCACCGTGACGGCCGAGCCGCCCTGGGTGACGACGCCCGAGCCGACCTCCGGTGACGCGCTGCCGGCGGTCAGGGCGAACCTGGCCCGCCCGTCGTTGGCGACCGGGTCGCCGGCGCCGGTGACGGTGAGCTTCAGCGGGTCGAAGGCCGTCGTCGTGCTCGTCGTGTCGACCAGGGTGCGGCCGGAGCGCAGCGTGTACGCGCCGGTCGGCTGGATCGGGCGGCGGTCGACCGAGCTGACCAGCTCGCCGACGTCGACCCGGGTGCCGGCGCACAGGACCGTGACGCTGCCGCCGCGGAACGTCATCGTGGCCGTGGAGCGGTCCGCGACGGAGACGGCGTCGCCGAGCTCGACGTACATCTTGCCGTCGCGGCGCAGGGTGTGCTCCTCGCCGTGGATCGTGACCGTCGTCTGCCCCCGCGTGGCCGTGATGAGGGCCCGGTCGGTCGGCATCTCGGCCCACACGGGCGCGGAGAAGAGATTGCTGCCGGTCAGGAACAGCGCGAAGATCAGCAGCAGCACCAGCAGCCACCACAGCTTGCGCTCGAAGCGCTTGTCGACCGAGTCGTCGGACGGGCCGTGGACACCGGGCGGCGCGGCGAGCGGCGGGTACGCCGACGGCGGGTGGGCGCCCGACGACGGCGCGCGACCGCCGGCGGCAGAGCCGGCCACAGCGCCGGCCGTGGATGCGCCGATGAGCAGCGGCAGGCCGGCGACGGCGGGCAGCACCCAGACGCGGGCGGCGGAGCGGGCGGTGGCGACCTGGCCGGGCGGGCCTTCACCGTACGGGCCGACCATCGCGCCACGGCCGACCTGCACGCCATCGGGCCGCAGCAGCGACCCGGACGCGACGACGATCGCATCGGTGCCGGTCTCCAGGTGCACCGGCTGCCCGGGCATCAGCTGCGCCGGGTGCGCGCGGCTCATGAGCCCGAGGCGGTCCTCCGCGCCGAGGTCGGCCAGCGCCGGCGCCTCCGCCAGCAGCGCCTCCAGCTCGGCCCACTCCACCGGCGGCGGGCCGGACAGCGGGCCGACGGCCGCGGCGACCGTGGACGGCGGGATCGCGAGCAGGGTCGTGCCGGCGGTCAGCCAGCCGAGCGCGGCGGGCGCGCCGGTGATCGCGTTGGCGAGGCCGACGACGCCGCCGCGGCCGACCCGCTCCCGGACGGTGCCGGTCGGGTCGCCGGGGCGGCGGGCCTCCAGGGCGCCGTCGACGACGACGTAGACCGACTGCTGCGCGGCGCCGGCGAAGACCAGCTGCTCACCGGTCCGCGGGTGCACCCAGCGGGCCTGCTCGGCGAGCTTCGCGAGCGCGGCCGGCGGCAGGTCGGCGAGCTTGGACGCGCGCAGGGCGGCGAGCCGGCGCGGCTCGTCGCGGGACAGCTTGCGCTCCCCCATGCGGTCCCGCACGCGCCGGGCCCGCCGGCGCAGCCAGGAGAACAGCAGGTAGACCAGCGGGGCGAGCAGCCCGGCGACGATGGCGGCGAGCAGCGCGCGGGCGGCCCAGCCCGCGTTCCACAGGCCGGTGACGACGCCCGCGACCCGGTCGGTGTAGATCCGGTACATCAGGTTGACGGCGATGGCGAGCCAGACGACGGCGAGCATGCCGTACAGGGCGACGAGGCGGCCCTCCCGGTCGAGCTCACCGAAGCGGGGCGGGCGCCGACGCAGGCGGGCGATGACCCAGGCCAGGCCACGCGCCCGCAGGTTGGGCACCTCCAGCCAGTCCATGAGCAGGTAGTAACCGTCGAGCGCCATGAACGGGTTGAGGTTGAACAGCGCGTTGAGGTACCACGCGAACGCCAGCTTGAACGTCCACGGCTCCAGCTCCGGGTAGAACAGCCCGACGAGCTGGCAGGCGCCGGCGAGCACCAGGCCGGTGGCCGGGCCCGCGATCGTGGTGACGAGCCGCGCGCGCCGGCCGGCCATCCACACGTCGGTGGTGTCCACGAAGACGGACGGGATCCCGAAGTACACCAGGAAACCGGCGACCGGGACCTTCCTGCCGGCGTGCTTCGCCCCCAGCGCGTGCCCCAGCTCGTGGCAGGCGAGCGCGACGACGTTGAGGCCCAGCAGCACCAGGGCGCCGGTGAAGTAGGAGTCGTCGGTCAGGAACACCGACTGGTCGGCGCGGAACCAGTTGAAGACGAAGACGCCGAGGCCGGCGAGTGCGACCAGCCCGGCGAGCACCGCGACGACCCGGGTGAAGAACAGCCGGCCGCCGGCCTTGTACAGGAACGTGACGATCGGGTCGACCCGGGCGATGACCACCCGGCGCCCCTGGGCGGTCGCGACGATCGCCTTGCCGAGCCGGATCGGCCATGGCCGCCGGTGTACGCGGTGCAGCCGGTGGAACGCGTCGACCGGCAGCTCGTCGAGCATGCGGTTGCCGGCGAGGTCGGCGACGACCCGGGTGACCTGGTCGGGGGCGAGCCGGCCGGCGATGCGGGCGAAGTCGGCGACGAGCCGCGCGACGGTCCGGGTGCCGTCCATGAGCTGCGCCAGGCTCCACTCGTCCGGCGTGAGCCGCAGGTAGCAGGCCTCACCGCGGTCGGGCGAGCGCACCATCACGTAGTCGACGCCGCGGGCGGACGTGAGCGTGACCGCCTCGACCGCCTTGCGCAGGACGGGCCGGGCCCGGGCAGGGTTGAGCCGGTCGGTGACCGCCTGCCACAGACCCTGGTCGGCAGGGCCCAGCGGAACTCCTGGGGCGCGCCCGGCGAGGGCCTCCCAGACACTGATGCGCGTCTCGATGACGGCCACGATCGCTCCTGATAGGGCCACTGTTTCCCGGCAGGCAGCGTAGGCGGCGAACGCGACCACGGGAAGGTTCCGTCCCGAACGTGACAACTCTTCGGCGAAGATGGCAGCGTGTACATCCTCGCCATCGACCAGGGCACGACCTCCTCCCGTGCGATCGTGTTCGACGCCGACGGCGCCATCGTGGCGCTTGACCAGCGCGAACACCGCCAGAGCTTCCCGAGACCGGGCTGGGTCGAACACGACCCGGTCGAGATCTGGCACCAGGTCCAGGCCGTGTCGACCCGCGCCCTCGACCAGGCGGGCCTGTCCCGCGCCGATGTCGCCGCCATCGGCATCACCAACCAGCGCGAGACCACGATCCTGTGGGACGCCGAGACCGGCGAGCCGGTGCACCCGGCGATCGTCTGGCAGGACACCCGCACCGACGCCCTCATCCGTTCCCTCGCCGGCGACGCCGGCCCCGACCGCTTCCGTGAGCGGTGCGGGCTGCCGCTCGCGACGTACTTCGCCGGGCCGAAGGCGGTCTGGCTGCTGGACAACGTGCCCGGCCTGCGCGCCCGTGCCGAGGCGGGTGAGATCCACTTCGGTACCGTCGACACCTGGCTCATCGAGAAGCTCACCGGCCGGCACGTCACCGACGTCACCAACGCCAGCCGGACGATGCTGATGAACCTCACCACGCTCGACTGGGACGACGAGCTGCTGTCGGCGTTCGGCATCCCGCGCGTGATGCTGCCGGAGATCGGCCCCTCCTCGCACGTGTACGGCGAGGCGAAGACGTTGCTGCACGGCGTGCCGGTGGCCAGCGCCCTCGGCGACCAGCAGGCGGCGCTCTTCGGCCAGGCCTGCTTCGCGCCCGGCGAGGCGAAGTGCACCTACGGGACCGGCTCGTTCCTGCTGCTCAACACCGGTCATCAGCCGGTGGCGAGCACGCGTGGCCTGCTGAGCACCGTCGGTTACCGCATCGGCGACGCCCCGGCCGTGTACGCCCTGGAAGGCTCCATCGCGATCACCGGCTCCCTCGTGCAGTGGCTGCGCGACAACCTGGGCCTCATCAGCTCGGCGCCGGAGATCAACGACCTGGCCGCCACCGTCACCGACAACGGCGGCTGCTACATCGTGCCCGCGTTCTCCGGCCTGTTCGCCCCGCACTGGCGCCCCGACGCGCGCGGCGTCATCACCGGCCTGACCGGTTACGTCACCAAGGGGCACCTCGCCCGGGCCGCCCTGGAGGCGACCGCCTGGCAGGTCAAGGACGTCGTGGACGCCATGATGGCCGAGTCCGCCGTGCCGCTGGAGACCCTGAAGGTCGATGGAGGGATGACGGCCAGCGACCTCCTGATGGGGTTTCAGGCCGATGTACTGGATGTGCCGGTGGTCCGCCCGACGGTGTCCGAGACGACGGCGCTGGGTGCCGCGTACGCGGCGGGTCTCGCCGTCGGGTTCTGGCCCGACACGGAGACGCTGCGGGAGAAGTGGCGGGTGGACCGGCAGTGGTCGCCGTCCATGTCCGCGGAGACCCGGGACAAGGGGCACGCGTCCTGGCTGAAGGCGGTGGAGCGCTCGTTCGGCTGGGCCTGAGCCGTCCAGCTGCGATCGGACCCGGTTATGTCGACTCGCTCCGCTCCCCGACATAACCGAAATTTCGGGTATGTCCGCGCAGCGGGCATACCCGAAATCGGTCCGCGGTCCTGCGGATACAGAGATCCGGTGGGCGCCCCGCCAGGCGCACCACCGGATCTCTTTTCTGGAGGGGAAACCAGCTTCTAGCTCAGCAGGCGCTGAGCGACGGCCTTGGCGGTGTTGCTGCTGATGGCGAAGCCGACGCCGATGTTGCCGGCGGTGTCGCCCGAGGTCGCGATCGCGGTGTTGATGCCGACGAGCTGACCGGCGGTGTTGACCAGCGCGCCGCCGGAGTTGCCGGGGTTGATCGCGGCGTCGGTCTGGATGGCCCCACTGATCTTCGCGGCGGCGGACTGGCCGTCGTTGCCCTCGTCGATCGTGCGGTTGACGGCGCTCACGATGCCGGCGGTGACGGACCCGTCGAGGCCGAGCGGGCTGCCGACGGCGAGCACCGTGTCGCCGACCTTGACGGTCGAGCTGTCGCCGAACACGAGCGGCGTGTACGTGCCGCCCCCCACGATCTTGACCACGGCCAGGTCGGTGGCGGGCTCGGTGCCGATGATCTTCGCCTGGGCGGTCTGCCCGCCGGAGAACGTCACCTGCACCGACGTGCCCCGGGCCGTGGCGACCACGTGGTTGTTGGTGAGGATCGCCCCGTCGTCGGTGATGACCACGCCGGAGCCGACCGCGTTGCCTGTGCTGATCGACACCACGCTGGGCAGCACCTGCGCCGCGACGTCGGACAGGGTGGTGGAGGAGCCGGCGGCCGAGCCGGACGGGGTGGTGGCGCCGACGACCGCGGGTGAGGCCGCGGGCCGCAGCTCGAGGGCCGCGAGCCCGCCGCCGAACGCCGACACCGCCGACAGCCCGATCGCCGCGACGATCCCCGCCACGGCGAGCCCGACCCGGCTGCGCCTGCGCACGGGCGGCGGCACGAACACCGACCCGGGCTGCGGCTGCTGCCACGGGAGCGGCCGCTGCATGTGCGGCACGTGCGGGGGCAGCTGCGCCGTCGGCAGGTGCGGCTGCTGCTGCCCGCCGTTGTGCTGTCCGCCGGAGTACTGCCCGGCGTGGTGCTGGGCGGCGGGCTGCTGTCCAGCGTGGTGCTGGGCGGCTGGCTGGTGTCCGGAGAAGGGGTACGGCCCGTTCTGCCCGGCCGCGATGGGGCCGCTCTGCGCGACGGAGCGGAGGTTGCCGGCCTGCGGAGCTGCCGGCTGCGACGCCGGCCAGGTCTGGATGGGTCCGTCGGCGCCGGGCCGCACGCCGGGCGCGCCATGCGCGGCGGGCTGCGGACCGTGACCGGCGGGCAGCGGGCCGGGGACGGCGGGCGCGGCGGGCTGCGAGCCGAGAGCGGCGGTCTGGGCGTCGTGAGCGGCGGTCTGAGCGTCGTGACCAGCGAACGCGGCGGGCGGCAAGCCAGGGACGGCGGGCGCGGCGGGCTGCGAGCCGAGAGCGGCGGTCTGGGCGTCGTGAGCGGCGGTCTGAGCGTCGTGACCAGCGAACGCGGCGGGCTGCGAGCCGAGAGCGGCGGCCTGGGCATCGTGACCAGCGAACGCGGCGGGCGGCGAGCCAGGGACGGCGGGCAGCGGGCCGAAGGCGGCGGGCAGCGGGCCGAAGGCGGCGGTCTGGGAGGTGGGCGCCGCCGGCGTGACCGGCGCGGCCGGCATGGCCCGCGGGGGCTGCGGGGTGGTGGGCCAGGTCCGGGCCGGGTCCTGGACGTCGGCGGCACCGGCGGCCGTGGCGGCCGGGTTCGTCGGCCAGGTGGGGGGCGTCTCGGACCGCATCAGGTGGTCCTGCGTGGTGCCGAAGGCCGGGGCGGCGCCCGCCGGGGTGCCGCCCGCCGGGCTGCCGTCAGCCGGGCTGCCGTCAGCCGGGCTGCCGTCAGCCGGGGTGCCGTCAGCCGGCAGGATGCCGGGCGGCGTGGGGCTCGAAGGCCCGGTGGTGGTGCTGGCCGGCTCGGTGGCCGGCTGTGCGGCCGGGCTCGACGCCCGACCCTGCTGGTCGGCCGGGTCCGGCGCCCATCCCTGCTGTTCGCTCATGATTTGAGCTTGGCGACGGCAGCTTGCAAACCACTGATCGCGGCCTGGGAACCGCCTGTGAGAGGGAGCCGGACCTGGAAGGTGGCGCCGCCGCCGGGGGTGTTGAAGACGGAGACGGTGCCGTGGTGCACGGAGACGAGGGCGGCCACGATCGCCAGACCCAGGCCGCTGCCGCTGTGCGAGCCGCTGGCCTTGCTGCGGGTGCGCGCCTTGTCTACCCGGTAGAAGCGCTCGAACACCCGGGCGGCGTGCTCCTCGGTGAGGCCCGGGCCGTGGTCGGCGACCTCGATGAGGGCGTCGGTGCCGTCGCGGCGCAGGCGCAGGGCGACGGGCGTGCCGGCGGGCGTGTGGGTGAGGGCGTTGGTCATGAGGTTGCCGACGACCTGGCGCAGGCGGGACTCGTCGCCGTTGACCTCGATCGGCTCGTCCCGCTCGATCTCCAGGTCGACGGTGCGGTCTGGGGCGACGGCCCGGGCGGCGGCCACGGCGTCGCTGGCGATGACGCGCAGGTCCATGTCGGCCAGTGCCAGGGGGCGCTCCTGGTCGAGGCGGGCCAGCATGAGCAGGTCCTCGACCAGCAGGCCCATGCGGGAGGCCTCGTCCTCGATGCGCCGCAGCGTGTCCCCCGGCTCGCTGACGGCGCCCACCCGGTACAGCTCGGCGAAGCCCCGGATCGTGGTCAGCGGCGTGCGCAGCTCGTGGGAGGCGTCGGCGATGAACTGCCGCATGCGCTCCTCGGACGCCTCGCGCAGCCGGAAGGCGCCCTCGATCTGGGCGAGCATGGCGTTGAGCGCGGCGGCGAGGTGCCCCATCTCCGTCTCCGGCGGGCTCTCGGGCACCCGGCGGGTGAGGTCGCCGGCGGCGATCGCGGCGGCGGTGCGCTCGATCTCGCGCAGCGGCTGGAGGCTGGCGCGGACCATGGCGACGCCGACCGCGGCGAGCACGACGAGGACGCCGGCGCCGACGAACAGCTCCGCGGCGACGAGCTCGTCGACGGCGCTGTCGACCATCGAGAGGCTCTCCGCGACGAGCAGCAGCGTGTCCTGGCGCTGGATGATCAGGATGCGCCAGCGCTCATGCGTCTTCGCGGTGGTCGCCGTGTACGGCACGCCCAGGTGCTTCTCGAGGTCCTCCCACGTGCCGGGGATGGGCGGCGCGTCGGCGTCCTGACGGGTGCCGACGACGCCGGTCTCGAGCTTGCCGGTGCGCAGCTGCGTGACCCAGGCGATGTAGTAGTTGCTCTGCAGGATCGTGTCCTGGCTGGTGTCGGTCAGCGCCAGCCGGCTCAGGTCGACGGTCTCGGCCATCGTCCGCAGCTGCTGGTCGACCTTGTCGAACATGCTGCTCTTCATGACCAGGGCGCTGGCGACGCCGATGACCAGCAGCGCCATGGTGACGAGTGTGAGGACCGCGGCGATCAGCTTGACCCGCAGCGGCACGTCGGCGATGAACCGCACCATCTGCGGGCCTCAGACGGGAAGGCGGAGCACGTAGCCCACGCCGCGCAGGGTGTGGATCAGCCGCGGCTCGGCGATGTCCACCTTGCGTCGCAGGTAGGAGATGTACGACTCCACGATGCTGTCGTCGCCGCGGAAGTCGTAGTTCCACACGAAGTCGAGGATCTGCGCCTTGGACAGCACGCGGCCCGCGTTGAGCATCAGGTAGCGCAGCAGCTTGAACTCGGTCGGCGACAGGGCGATCGTCTGCCCGGCGCGGGACACCTCATGGGTCTCCTCGTCGAGCTCCAGGTCGTGGAAGACCAGCCGGTTGGGCCCCGGGTCGCCGGCGGTGCGGCGCAGCACGGCGCGGATCCGCGCGGTGAGCTCCTCCAGGCTGAACGGCTTGGTGACATAGTCGTCGCCGCCGAGCGTCAGGCCGCGGACCTTGTCCTCGGTGCCGTCCCGGGCCGTGAGGAACACGACGGGAAGCCGGACGCCACCCTCGCGGAGCCGCCGGATGACCTCGAAACCGTCGAGGTCGGGCAGCATCACGTCGAGGACGACCAGGTCGGGCTTCGCGTCGCGGGCCGCGGTGACCGCCTCGGCACCGGTGGTCACCGCGTCTACCGCAAAACCGGCGAAACGCAGGCTGGCCGAAAGGAGCTCGCGAATGTTCGGATCGTCCTCGACCACGAGCAGTCTCGCCTCAGCCTGCGCAACGCCTGGCGACGGGGCACCCCCGGATTGTGCAACGCCGCCTCGTACCCCCATGCGCATAGTCTTCCGCCTCCCGCTGGAGCAGGGCTGATGGTTGCCTGGGAAGTTCCTGGACACCCCGCCCCGTCACCCAAAACTAGCGCAGAAGTCGGCGCACCTGGTCGATCGCGCCGTCGAGGACGACCAGCGTGGCACGCATCGTCTCCTGGCTGGCACGGCTGGCGCGGGCCAGCCGGCGCACCTCCGCGAGCAGCTGGGCGGCCTTCTCCTCCAGCTCGGCGGCGGCGTCGCCGGGCGCGGGCGACGGCCTGGTGGCACCGGCGCCGCCCGGCCTCGCGGCGCCGGTCGCCCCGGGCCGCGGCGGGTAGCCCCAGCCCCACGCGGGCGCGGTGCGGGCCTGCTTGCCGGCCTCCTTCAGCTCGCGCTTGAGGTCGCGCACCGAGCCGTGGACGCCCTGCTCGACCTCGTCGGCCAGGGTCGACAGGTCGGCGAGGGAGGCGTTGATGTCGGTCTCGAGGCGCTCCAGCTCGGCGGCGCGCTGCACCAGCTCGGCCCGTCCGGCGTCGGTGATGTCGTACACCTTCCGGCCGCCGGACGCGGTGTGGCTGATCAGCCCGTCGGCCTCCATCCGCTGCAGGCGCGGGTAGATCGTGCCTGCCGAGGGCGCGTAGAGGCCGTGGAAGCGGTTCTCCAGGAGCCGGATGAGGTCATACCCGTGGCGGGGTTCCTCGTTGAGCAGCTTCAGCAGGTACAGCCGCAACCGCCCGTGACTGAACACCGCACTCATCAGGAATCCTCGTCCAGATCGACCGGCCGGCACAACAGGGTGATCGTGCCAGACGTCGCGTTGGCGGTCAGGCGGCCGGTGCCGGCGCCGAGCCGTCCGGTGACGGCGCTGCGGCCGACCTGGTCGAGGCCGGGGAACGCGCTGACCACCCGTCCGGAGATCGCGCTGAGGTGGACCTGCAGGTCGCTGTCCTCGCGGACCCGGGCGGTGATCTCGCCGGAGACGGTCTCCAGGCGCACGTCCGTGTCGACGGGCGGGTTGTCGAGGTCGCACGTGATGGAGCCGGAGATCGCCCGGGCGTGCACCTTCCGCGCGGTGGAGTCGGCGACGACGATCTCGCCGGAGACGGTCTCCAGGTCGACCTCGCCGTCGAGCGTGAGCGCCTCGATGGAGCCGGAGATCACGTTGGCGGCGACGGGGCCGTCCAGGCCGAGCAGGGTGACCCGGGCGCTGGTCGCGTCCACCTTGGCGCCGGCCCGCAGCGAGGAGAGGATGACGGAGCCGGAGACGACGCGGAGCGTGGCCGGGGTCCGGTCGGGGACCATGACGGAGACGTCGACCTTGAACCGGCTGTGGAAGAGCCACCAGAGGAAGCCGGGCCACTTGGGGAGATGCCCGTGGGAGACGCGCAGCACGCCGTCGTCGTCGAGGGCGACCGTGACCGGGCGCTCACCGATCGCGGTGACCTCGACCCGGGCGGGCCCGTCGGCGCCGACGACGTTGACCCGTCCGCCGACCAGGGTCACCTGGAGGTCCTTGACCTCCCCCTTGAGCTCGAGCCGCGTGGGCTCGGCGATGTTCCACGTCGTCATACCACCGAAGGTAGCAGACAAACGCGATACATCGCGACTGTCGTGTCTCGGCTGTCCTAGGCGGCCACCACCGAGGTCGCGGCGCGGGCGAGGACGCGGCGGGAGGAGGTCGGCTCCGGGTACAGCTTGGCGTGCGCCTTCAGCTCGATCGACAGCCCGCGGGCGGCGACGACCCGGCGCAGCGAGGTGGCGAGGGTCTCGTCGCCGATGAACGCGGCGACCGTCGTCGGCGTGCCGTTCTGGGCGAACGTGAGCCGCACCGGCACGACCGGGGCGGCCGCGTCGACCGCAGCCTGGAACATCGCCGGGCGGAAGGTGCCGCCCATCCGGCCGCACCAGGTGGTGCCCTCCGGGAAGACGGCGACCACGCCACCGGCGGCCAGCTCCGTGCTGATCCGCCCGACGGTGGCCGGCAGGGTCTTGGGCCGGGACCGGTCGACGAAGACGGTGCCGAGGGTGGCGGCGAGCCGGCCGATCAGCGGCCACTGGCGCACCTCGCGCTTGGCGAGGAGCTTGGCCGGCGCGTGCGCCAGGATCACGACCACGTCGAGCCACGAGACGTGGTTGGCGACCAGCAGCGCGCCGGACTGCGGGACCCGGCCGACGGCCCGGTGCGAGATCCCGAGCCCGGCGAGCACCGCGCGGGCGAGCCGGCGCTGCACGGCGATCAGGTGCCGCTGCGGCAGCAGGGCCAGCAGCGGCACCGCGAGCACCGCGAGCAGCACGACCGACCCGGTCACGACGATCCGCTTCACCATCGTCGCGACCGGGACGTGCTCGTCCGAGCGGGCCGGCAGGCAGCTCACGTCGCAGGTCGAGCGCGGCAGCCAGAGCGAGTCGACGACGGTCATCGCGCTCACTCCTGACCGAGGAAGTGCCGCATGTACCGCGGGTTGACCCGGTCCAGCGACAGCAGCACGTAGAAGTCGGCGCAGTCGAAGTCGGGGTCGTACGCGGGCTCGCCACCGATCCAGGCGCCGAGCCGCAGGTACCCCTTGAGCAGCGGCGGCACCTCGATCTTGGCCGGCACCGGCCCGTCCAGCGCGAGGGGGTTGCGCGGCCGGACCCGCCAGGCGGGCGGCACGAGGTGCTTGCGCTGGGCGAGGTCCCAGATCCCGGCGGCGTCGGTGACCGGCACCGACGCGCACCCGGCGAGCCAGCGGTGGCCGTGCAGGTGCATGTACCGCGCGATGCCGGCCCACATGAGGTTGATCACCGCGCCGCTGCGGTGGTCGGGGTGCACGCAGGAGCGGCCGGTCTCGACCAGTCCCCCACGCAGCTGGTGCAGGCCCGCGAGGTCGAACTCGGTGTCGGCGTAGAGCCCGCCGGCGGCCACCGCGCGGTCCGGCGGCAGCATCCGGTACGTGCCGACGACGTCGCCGGTGCGCTCGTCACGGATGATGAGGTGGTCGCAGTGCTCGTCGAACGCGTCGACGTCGAGGCCCGGCGTGCCGGACTGCAGCTTGGCGCCGAGTTCGCCGGCGAAGACGTCGTGGCGGAGCCGTTGTGCGGCCCGGACCTGGTCACCGTCCGTGGCCACCAGCAGGGTGTAGCGATCGGTTTCGTCGACCCCGACCGGGTCGGCGGCGACGGCGAGAATCGTCATGCTTTCGGTGTAAGGGTCGACCCCTGCGGCTGGCTGACGGTGACTGGTTACCCGCATGGCTGGCGGGTGAACGATGACTACCGTGGTCAGGCATGGCGGGATATTCAGGGACTCCACTGCCCAAGAAGCTCGGCGTCAGCGCCGGGCATCGCGTGCTGCTCGACGGGGCGCCGGCCGGGTTCGAGCTGCGCGACCTGCCCTCCGACGTGGTGCTGCACCGTCGCGGCGCGCCCGGCCTCTACGACGTGATCGTCTGCTTCTGCCCTGATCAGGCCAGGTTGCGGCGGCGCTGGCCGGTGCTGCACCGGCAGACGCCACCCGGCGGTGCGCTGTGGGTCGCCTGGCCGAAGCGCTCCTCCGGCATCGCGACCGACCTCGACGAGAACGGGGTCCGCGACTTCGCCCTGGCGCACGGCCGGGTGGACGTCAAGGTCTGCGCCATCGACGACACCTGGTCGGGGCTCAAGCACGTGATCCGGGTCGCCGACCGGACCTGAGGCCCAGCGCCGTCACGCACCGCGCCGGTGGGCGCGAGCCGCGCGTCGCGGGCCGCTGAAGGACAGCGCTGGCAGGAACCGCAGGAGCCAGCCGGCGAGCAGCATGAGCAGGCCCGCGAGCGCGTGCGGCGCCACCGCGCCGCCGGTGACCGGCAGGTCGACCGAGCCGACCATCACCTCGACGGTGCCGGCGACCGTGGCGGTGCCGTCGGTGACGGTGTAGGTGAAGGCGTCCGCGCCGGCGAAGCCCTTGTCCGGCGTGTACGTGACGGTCCCGTCGGCGTTGAGCACGGCGGTGCCGTTCGCCGGCTGGGTCACGCCGACGACCTTCAGCGGGTCGCCGTCGGGGTCCTTGACGTTGTCCAGCGGGGTGATCGTCCGCGCGCCGCTCCCGGCCGGCGTGGTCACCGTCGGCGTGGTCACCACCACCGGCCCGGTGCTCTGCAGCCCGACCGTCACCGTCACCGTCCCGGTGCTCTGCAGCCCGGTGGCGTCGCGCAGCGTGTAGGTGAAGGTGTCGACCCCCGCGAACCCGTCCGCGGCGGTGTAGGTGACGGTCCCGTCGCCGTTGAGCACCGTGCCGCCGTGCCCCGCCGGGCCGGCCGCGGTCACCGTGAGCGGGTCACCGTCGGGGTCGCTGTCGTTGGCGATCACGGTCACGGTCACGGCGACGCCCGGGGCGGCGGCCACGGCGTCGGCGCCGGCGACCGGTGCGCCACCCGCGACGTCGAGGGTCACCGCGGCGGTGCTGGTGCCCCCGTTGCCGTCGCTCAGGGTGTACGTGAAGCCGTCGGCGCCCCGGTAGCCCGCCGCCGGGGTGTACTGCACGGCGCCGCCGACGATCGCCAGCGTGCCGTGCGCGGCCCCGGTCGCCGCGACGGCCCGCAGCGTGTCGGCGTTGGCGTCGGTGTCGTTGGCGAGGACCGGCACGACCACCGCGGTCCCGGCCGGCGCGCGCAGCGTGTCGTCCACGCCCACCGGCGCCTGGTTGAAGACGGTGACGGTGACGGTCGCGGTGCCGAGCCCGCCGCGGCCGTCGCCGACCGCGTAGCCGAACGTGTCGACGCCGGAGAAGCCGCCCCGCGGCGTGTAGATGACGGTCCCGCCGGCGCCGATCGCGGTCGTGCCGTGCGCGCCGGGCGTGACGGCCGTGACGGCGGCGGCCGGGTCCGCGTCGTTCGCCAGGACGTCGACGGTCACCGGGGTGCCGGTCGGGGTGCTCGCGGCGTCAGCGCGTGGCGCCGGCGCTCCGGCCGTGCCGACGTGGACGGTGACCGCGCCGGTCGACGTGACGATCCCGTCGCTCACGGTGTACGTGAAGGTGTCGTCGCCCGAGAACCCCGCCGCCGGCGCGTACCGCAGCAGGCCGCCGCTCCGCGTGACGGTGCCGCCGCGGGCGGTGGTGGCGTCCCAGGCGCCGACCGTCAGCGGGTCGCCGTTCGGGTCGGTGTCGTCGGCGAGCACGTCCACGTCGATCGGGGCGCCGGCCGGGGTGCTGCGCTCGTCGGCGCCGGCGACCGGGGCGCGGTCGGCCACGGCGACCGTCACGGTGGCCGTGGAGCGCCCTCCCTTGCCGTCGCCCACGGTGTACGTGAAGCTGTCGGCGCCCCGGAAGCCGTCCCTCGGTGTGTAGACGAGCAGCCCCGCCGCGGTGAGCGTGACGGTCCCCCCGGTGGGCGTGCCGGAGCCGCCGCCGGTGCCGATCCCGATGACGGTGAGCGGGTCGCCGTCGGCGTCGGTGTCGTTGGTGCGCGGGTCGAACGTCGCGGATGTGGCGCCGGCGGGCACGGTCACCGCGTCGTCCGCCGCGACGGGGGCGGTGCCGGGGCCGGGCGGGCCGCCCGCGGTGACGGTCACGGTCACCGTCCCGGTCGCGGTGCCCCCGTTGGCGTCGGCGGCGACGTAGGTGAAGGTGTCGGTGCCCGCGCCCGTGCCGGCCGTGTAGCGGATCGCGCCGGTGGCGTCGACGACGGCGTGACCGGCGGAGGGCGGCGTGGCGATGCCGCCGGCGCGCACGGTGTCGCCGTCGGGGTCGGTGTCGTTGGCCGCGGCGGGGATCGTCACGGTGCCGCCGGCGGCGACGGTCGCCGCGTCCGGGACGGCCGCGGGAGCCGAGTTGCGCACGACGGCGGCGGTCGCGGTGTCGTTCGCGGCCACCGGGTCGGGGGTCGAGGACGTGACGGCCGCGGTGACCTCGGTGTGGTGCCCGGCGGCGGCGGTGACGGTCGCCACGACGTCGACGGTGAACGTGGCACCGGCGGTGAGCGTCCCGACGGGGCAGGTGAGCGTCTGCCCGGCCGGCGGCTGCCCGGCCCAGGCGCAGGGGCCGACGCCCACGGGGTCGCCGGTCACGCCCGCCGGCAGGACCGCGGTCAGGGTGACGCCGGTGGCGGTGGCGGGGCCGGTGTTGGTGAGCGTCACCGGGATCCGGACCTGGCCGGTGCCCTGCGCGACTTGAGGGCCGGCGGCGGTGACCGCCAGGTCGGCGGCCGGGCCCGCCGCGGGCAGGTCCTGCGTGGTCGGGTTGGACGGGGCGCGCAGCTTCACCCCGGTGTCCGCGCCGGTGGCGGCCGCGTGGGCGACGTTGCGGATGCTCGCCGCGCCGGTGGCGCCGGGGGCGCCCGCCGTGACGCGATAGGCGACCACGGCCTTGTCGCCGACCGCCAGATGGCCTCCGTGGGTGGCGTCGCTGCCCGTACCGACTCTGAAGACGACGACATCGGCGCTGAACTCGGCGCGGTCGGTGTCGACCGGGTCGCTCTGGGTCGCGCCGTCGATCGTCAGGCTGCCCGGCACGAACGCGGTCCCGGGCGGCAGGGCGTCGGCGAGCTGGGCGTCCTCGGCGGGGGCGAGGCCGTCGTTGCCGACCTCGATCGTGTACCGGATCTCGTCGCCGCGCTCCAGGTCGCCGCCGTTGACGTCGGTGGCGGTCTTGACCGCGGTGAGCCGCGGCGCGTAGAGGTCGGTCGCGAACGTGATCACGCCCGGGTAGAACGTCTCGCCGGTGACCGCGGTGGTCTCGAGGGTGATCGTCGCGCTGGTCGCGCCGTTGGCCAGCAGGCCGCTCGCGTCGACCTGGTCGATGTCGAAGCCGAGGAGGTTGGTGTCGGCGGGGTTACGGGCGGTGACGGCGGCGCCGCGGTCGCTGACGGTGCTGTTGAAGAAGTTCGTCGCCGGGTTGCGCGCGTCGGTCAGCGGCGTGCCGTCGAGGCGGATGCTGTCGCCGCCGCTGCCGGCGTCACCCTCGTAGGCGACGGCGCCGAGGCTGGTGGTGACGGCCCCGGTCGGCGGGGTCTGGAAGCCGGTGACCGGGATGCGGACCGTCGCGTCGGCGGGCGTGATGCCGCGCACCGAGCCGAACCCGTCGTAGACGACGAGGTTGCGCACCGGCTGCGCCGGGTCGTGCAGGACGACGGCGAGGGACCAGGCGGCGTAGCGGTCGTTGACGTCGGTGGCGGCCTGGATGTCGGCGACCGCGTAGGTGCCGCCGCCGGCGCCCGCGACCAGCGACGACACGTCGGCGTAGCCCTGGTACGGCCGGTGCCCGGGGAATGTGGTGACGTCGGTGAGCCGATTCGCGGTGATCGTCCGGTACGCACCGCCGGGCACCTTGAACCGGACCGTGTTCCTGCGGCTCTCGTCGGGCGCCGGCGTGCCCGTGCCCGGTGCCGTGTCCCCTCCCCAGAAGAGACCGGCGTAGAGCACGGTCGCGCCGCCCGGGATCGCGAGGTCGGCGGTGCTGGAGTTGAACGTCGCCGCTCCGTCCCCGTCCTGGTCGACGTCCACGTGGCGCATCTTGTAGCCGTTGTTGTTGAGCTGGCCGCCGGCGCCGGTGCCGTTCCGCGCCGCCGCGCAGGCCGGGTTGCCGTCGGCGCAGGTCAGGTTGGCGTTGCCGCGCAGCACGATCGACCCGCTGTCGTTGACCGAGTACACGGGGCGGAACGCGTCGACGATGTCGGCCGCGGCGTCTTTCGCCGCCCCCGCGACGATCGCCGGGAGGAGCAGCAGCGCCACGATCGCGATCCGAATTGCCACCTATCGTGTATACGTGGACACTGCCCGTAATGAGCGAGTTTTCCTCGTGTTGATCCCCTGCCGGGGCGGGCGGCGGCGGGTGGACGTGCCGTGCCATATTGACGACTTCACTCTCTTGGAGGGAGCGGCACGTTGTCCAACGGACAGATCGTGGTCTCCGACCTGACGAAGCGGTACAAGAACGTCACGGCCGTCGACCACCTGTCGTTCGTGGTCGAGCCGGGCCGCGTCACCGGGTTCCTCGGCCCCAACGGCGCCGGCAAGACCACGACGCTACGCATGATCCTCAACCTGGTGACCCCGACGTCGGGCACCGCGACCATCGGCGGCCAGCGCTACTCCGACGTGGCCGAGCCGCTCCGGCTGGCCGGCGCGATCCTGGAGGCCTCGGCCGCGCACAAGGGCCGCACCGCCCGCAACCACCTGCGCATCGTCGCGGCCGCGGCCGGCCTTCCGGACACCCAGGTCGACAAGATGCTGGAGCTGGTCGGGCTCACCCCCGCCGCGAAGCGCAAGTTCCGCGGCTACTCGCTGGGCATGAAGCAGCGGCTCGGCATCGCCCAGGCGATGCTCGGCGACCCGCAGGTGCTGATCCTCGACGAGCCCGCCAACGGCCTCGACCCGGAGGGCATCCGCTGGATGCGCGGGCTGCTGAAGGGCCTGGCCCAGCAGGGCCGCACCGTGCTGGTCTCCAGCCACCTGCTGTCGGAGATGGAGATCCTCGCCGACGACGTCGTCATCATCGCCGCCGGCCGCCTCGTCACCCAGGGCCCGGTCGAGCAGATCGTCGGCGGCAACTCCAGCGCGCCGCGCACCCGGGTGCGGACGCCCAACCTGCCGGAGCTGGTCAATGCGGTGCGGGCCGCGGGCGCCTCGATCCAGCCCAACGGCAACGACAGCCATGTGGTCACCGGCCTGGACGCCCCCGCCGTCGGCCGGCTGGCCCTGCAGTCGGGGGTCGAGCTGCACGAGCTGGTCAACGAGCGACCCGACCTGGAGCACGTGTTCCTCGAACTGACCCAGGGAAAGGCGGCCATCCGATGAGCGACCCGCAGCGGAGCGAGGAGTTGGTCATCATCAGCGCAGTGTCTGGATCAGGCCGGCGCCGGAGCGCAGCGGAGGTGACGGCATGATCCGGCTCATCCGCAGCGAGCTGCTGAAGGTGCGCACCACGAACATGTGGTGGATCTTCCTGCTGATCTCGCTGGTCTTCACCGGCCTGGCGCTCTGGATCAACATCGAGCAGACCAGCTCGGAGCTGGCCAACAACTACGCCAACTACCAGCAGGCCGAGCCGCCGCCGAACCTCACCGAGGAGCAGCGGGCCCAGTTCGAGGCGGACCAGCGACAGTTCCAGGAGGCGGAGCAGGCCAGGGTCGCCAAGGCGCACACGGCCGGCAAGCTCGCCGAGTACGCCGCGAACATCTACACCTCGGGCCAGTTCTTCGGCCTGCTGCTGGTGATGCTTGTGGCGATCCTGATCATCACAAACGAGTTCTACCACCAGACGGCGACCGCGACATTCCTCGCGACCCCTCGCCGCACCCGGGTGATCACCGCGAAGCTCATCACGGCGGGCCTGGCGGGCGTGCTGTTCTGGCTGATCACCACCGTGATCTCGGTCGTCGGCGGGGTGCTCTACTTCGGCGCCGAGGACCTCACCAACAGCCTGGGCAACTGGACGGCACAGCAGGCTGTGCTGCTGAACCTGCTGGTGTACGTGCTGTGGGCGGTCTTCGGCATCGGCATCGGGGTGCTGATCCGCAGCCAGATCGGCGCGACGATCACCGCCGCCTGCCTCTACACCGTCGGCACCTGGGCCGCGATCATCGTCCTCACCCTGATCCACGAGCTGGTGATCAAGAAGGACTGGGTCCTGGAGAGCGCGGTCTACATCCCGCCGCTGGCGTCGTCGCACGTCGTCGGCGGCCTGGCCACCCAGCTCGGCGGCGTGGACCTGCCGCCACGCTGGGCCGGCGCGGTCGTGCTCATCGTGTGGGCGGTCGTCCTCGGCACCATCGGCACGCTGATCACCCGGAAGCGCGACATCGCGTGACGCCGATCCTCTGATCCGTCCTGTCAGGCAGATCTACGACAGTTGTGGCCGCCGGATGGCGGCCACAGTTGTATGGGATGGACCCATGCCGCCGTCGACATGGTCACTCCGGCGGCGTCGGCGACGAACGAGCGTTAGGCAGCGCGTAGCCTTGACGCGGATCCGTGACCCCAGCTACTCCGTTTGGAAGAGGCGATCAGCAGCCGTGTCGACCCAAGCGACCAACTCGCAGGAGAACCCCTTGGCGGGTTTCGGCCCGAACGAGTGGATCGTCGAGGACATGTATCAGAGGTACCTCGCCGACCCGGCCAGCGTGGACCCCGCGTGGCACGACTTCTTCGCCGACTACAAGCCGAGCGGCGACGGCGCCGAGGGCACCTCGACGGCGACCGCCGAGGCGGCTGAGCCGGCGGCCGTGACCACGACCACGCCGGCCCCCGCCGCTCCGGCCGCGCCCGCACCTGCGAAGGCGGCACCCGCGCCCGTGAAGGCGGCGCCCGCCGCGGCCCCTGCGGCTCCGAAGGCCGCCCCGAAGGCCGCTCCGGCGGCGCCAAAGGCCGCGGCCGCGAAGGCCGAGGCCGCTCGGCCGAGTGGCGCGAAGCACGTCCCGCTGCGGGGCGTCGCCGCCCGCATCGTGCAGAACATGGACGCCTCGCTGGAGGTGCCGACCGCCACGAGCGTGCGCGCCGTGCCGGCGAAGCTGCTGTCCGACAACCGCGTCGTGATCAACAACCACCTGGCCCGCGGCCGGGGTGGCAAGGTCAGCTTCACCCACCTGATCGGGTTCGCGATGGTCCGGGCGCTCGCCGCGCACCCGGAGATGAACAACTCCTTCGCCGAGATCGACGGCAAGCCCAACCTGGTCCAGCCGGAGCACGTGAACCTCGGCATCGCGATCGACCTCGCCAAGCCCGACGGCTCGCGGTCCCTGGTCGTGCCGAGCATCAAGGCCGCCGACACCATGGACTTCCGCCAGTTCTGGTCGGCGTACGAGGAGATCGTCCGCCGGGCCCGCCGCAACGAGCTGACCATGGACGACTACGCCGGCACCACCGTCTCGCTGACCAACCCCGGCGGCATCGGCACCGTGCACTCCATGCCGCGGCTCATGACCGGGCAGGGCACCATCATCGGCGTCGGCGCGATGGAGTACCCGGCGCCCTACGCCGGCATGTCCGACGAGACCCTCGCCGACCTCGGCATCAGCAAGATCCTGACGCTGACCAGCACCTATGACCACAGGATCATCCAGGGCGCGCAGTCCGGCGAGTTCCTGAAGGTCATGCACGAGCTGCTGCTCGGCGAGCACGGGTTCTACGACCAGATCTTCACGGCGCTGCGGATCCCGTACGAGCCGGTCCGCTGGGTGCGTGACGTCGCCCGCACCAGCGAGGGTCAGATCGACAAGGCGGCCCGGGTCGTCGAGCTCATCCACGCCTACCGGGTCCGCGGCCACCTGATGGCCGACACCGACCCGCTGGAGTTCCGCATCCGCCGCCACCCGGACCTCGACGTCCTCGAGCACGGGCTGACGCTGTGGGACCTCGACCGGGTCTTCCCCGTCGGCGGGTTCGCCGGCAAGCAGAAGATGAAGCTGCGGGCCGTCCTCGGCGTCCTGCGCGACTCCTACTGCCGCCGCGTCGGCGTCGAGTACATGCACATCATGGACCCGGAGGAGCGCCGCTGGGTCGCCGAGCGGGTCGAGAAGCCGTACGAGAAGCCCGACACCGCCGAGCAGAAGCACATCCTCAACCGCCTCAACGCCGCCGAGGCGTTCGAGACGTTCCTGCAGACGAAGTACGTCGGCCAGCGCCGCTTCTCCCTCGAGGGTGGCGAGTCGCTGATCCCGCTGCTCGACGAGATCCTGCAGAACTCGGCCGAGGGCGGCCTCGACGAGGTCGTCATCGGCATGGCGCACCGCGGCCGCCTCAACGTGCTGGCCAACATCGTCGGCAAGCCCTACGAGAAGATCTTCTCCGAGTTCGAGGGCCACCTGGACCTGAAGTCCGCGCACGGCTCCGGCGACGTCAAGTACCACCTGGGCATGACCGGCAAGTTCACCCACCCCGACGGCGAGCACGCCACGACCGTCTCCGTGGTGGCGAACCCGTCGCACCTGGAGGCCGTCAACCCGGTCCTCGAAGGCATCGTGCGGGCCAAGCAGGACTCGATCGACCTCAAGCTCGAGGGCTACACGGTCCTGCCGCTGCTGATCCACGGCGACGCCGCGTTCGCCGGCCAGGGCGTGGTCGCCGAGACGCTCAACCTGTCGCAGCTGCGCGGCTACCGCACCGGCGGCACCGTCCACGTCGTCGTCAACAACCAGGTCGGCTTCACCACCGCGCCGGAGTACTCGCGCTCCTCGCTGTACTCCACCGACGTCGCCCGCATGATCCAGGCGCCGATCTTCCACGTGAACGGCGACGACCCGGAGGCCGTGGTCCGCGTCGCGCGGCTCGCCTTCGAGTACCGCCAGGCGTTCAACAAGGACGTCGTCATCGACCTGGTCTGCTACCGGCGCCGCGGGCACAACGAGGGCGACGACCCCTCGATGACCAACCCGCTGATGTACGCGATCATCGACCAGAAGCGCTCGGTGCGGAAGATCTACACCGAGGAGCTCATCGGCCGCGGCGACATCCCGATCACCGAGGCCGAGGCCCTGCTCAAGGACTACCACGAGCAGCTGGAGACGGTGTTCAAGGCGACCCGCGACGCGTCGTCCAACCCGGCGTCGCGCCTCACCCGCCTGCGCGAGCCCGAGCCGGAGCCGGTGGTCGAGACCGCGATCGACGCCTCGGTCCTGGACGCGATCGGCGAGGCGCACGTCAAGCTCCCCGACGGCTTCACCCCGCACAAGCGCGTCCAGCAGCTGCTGGACCGCCGCGCGAAGATGGCCGCCGCCGGCGACATCGACTGGGGCTTCGGCGAGGTCATCGCGTTCGGCTCGCTGGTCAACCAGGGCGTCACCGTCCGGCTCTCCGGCCAGGACTCCCGCCGCGGCACGTTCGTGCAGCGGCACGCCGGCATCGTCGACGCCGAGACCGGCAGCGACTACATGCCGATGTCCGCCCTCATCAAGGACAACGCGAAGCTCTTCATCTACGACTCCCTGCTGTCGGAGTTCGCCGCGATGGGCTTCGAGTACGGCTACTCCGTCGAGAACCCCGACGCCCTCGTCATGTGGGAGGCGCAGTTCGGCGACTTCGTCAACGGCGCCCAGTCCATCGTGGACGAGTTCATCTCCTCCGGCGAGGTCAAGTGGGGCCAGCGCACCGCCGTGACGCTGCTCCTGCCGCACTCGCACGAGGGCCAGGGCCCCGACCACACGTCGGGGCGGCTCGAGCGGTACCTGCAGCTGTGCGCCGAGGACAACATGCGGGTGGCCGTGCCGACGACCCCGGCGAACCACTTCCACCTGCTGCGTCGCCAGGCGCTGTCGCCGAAGAAGAAGCCGCTCGTCGTCTTCACGCCCAAGTCCCTGCTGCGCCACCGGCTCTGCGTCTCCCCCGTCGAGGACTTCACCAGCGGCACCTTCGCCACCGTCCTCGGCGACCCGGGCATCAAGGGCGCCGGTCTGGACAACGCCGCGGTGAAGCGGGTCCTGCTCTGCTCCGGCAAGGTCTTCTACGACCTGCTGCAGGCGCGCACCGAGCGGGACATCACCGACACCGCCATCATCCGGGTCGAGCAGCTCTACCCGATGCCGGTGGAGGAGCTGCGCGCGGCGCTGGCACAGTTCCCCAACGCGGAGGACTTCGCCTGGGTCCAGGAGGAGCCGGCCAACCAGGGCGCGTGGTCGTTCATCGCGCTCAACCTCCTGGAGCACCTCCAGGGCGTCGGCCTGCGCCGCATCTCCCGCCCCGCCGCCGCCGCTCCGGCGGTCGGCTCCACCAAGCTCCACGACGCCGAGCAGCAGGCGCTCATCGAGGCCGCGCTGCCGAAGCGCTGACCCTCTGTCGTTTCGCTGGTTCCATGTGTTTGGTTCGTTCGTTCGTTCGTTCGTTCCGTTCCGGGGAGGGCTCGCGCCCTCCCCGGTTCCTTTGGAGGTGCCCATGTACTTCACCGATCGCGGCATCGAGGAGCTCGCCCAGCGCCGAGGCGAGGAGGAGGTCACGCTTGAGTGGCTCGCCGAGCGCCTCCGCGACTTCGTCGACCAGAACCCCGAGTTCGAGACGCCGATCGAACGCCTCGCCGTCTACCTGGCCCGCCTGGACGACGACGAGGACTGACCGATGTCCGTCCACGCCCGCGCGGGCACTGGTCGTACACCTGCCGCAGCGACCACAACGGTCGGCTTTGATGGTCGCCGAAATGCCGGACATATCCGATTTATCAGTGCAATCGGGCGCTGCACATCAATGTGACTGCGGGGCGCATCCGCCAATTGGGTCGTTCGGGAACAACTTGGTGTAGTCCGGCAAGACAATCGATTGTCCCCAGTCGGGTGATCCCGGCGTAGCGCATGGGGCACCTACATTCTGTACGTGCCCCGAAGTCGCAACCGATCCGCAACCGTGTCGCTCCTGGCCGCCGCCCTGCTCCTTCTGGGCGGCGCTTTTTCGGCCTCAGGGGCAGCGGAGGAGCAGCCCCTGGCCGCCGCGGCCGGCGCCGAGGCGACGCGGGTCAGCGGCCATGCCATCGGCGTGCGGCACTTCGACTTTGCCCGGGGCAAGGACCGGCCGCTACCCACCACCGTGTGGTACCCGACGCGCGGCTCCTCCCGGCGGAGCAAGGGGCAGGTGCAGGTCAGCGCCGAGGTGCTGCCGGGGAAGCTGCCGCTGATCCTGTGGAGTCACGGCTTCTACAGCAACCCGCAGATGCAGGAGGGCATGACCAAGTTCCTGGCCGAGGCCGGGTACGTGGTCGTCGCCCCGGCGTACCCGTTCACGAAGAAGGACACGCCGAAGTTCAACAAGTTCGACGTGCCCAACCAGTCGCTGGACGCGTCGTTCATCATCACGCAGATGCTGCAGCCCGGGAATCCGCTGGCCGACAGCATCGACTCCGAGCGGATGGCGGCGATCGGGCACTCCGGCGGCGGGACCACGACCGACGGGCTGTTCACGGTGCACCGCGACCCGCGCCTCAAGGCCGGGGTCATCTTCGCGGGCCGGCCGGCCGGGAAGTACCAGGGCAGCCCGGTGCCGCTGCTGTTCGTGCACGGCGACAAGGACCCGGTCGTGGCGTATGAGCAGGGGCGCACGTCGTACGCCGCGGACCCGTGGCCGAAGGCGTTCCTGACGATCATCGGCGGCGAGCACGGCGCCGCCACCAACGACCCGGAGCGCGGGCACCACCAGGCGATGGCGACGCTGCTGAACTTCCTCGCCTGGGCGCTCGACGGCGACGAGATCGCCCAGGCCAGGCTGGACGACGACGCCCGGCTCGACGGGGTGACCCGCTTCGAATCGGTGGGGATCTACAGCAGCGCGAACACCACGACGGCGATCACCACGACCGCGACGACGGCGCCGGCCACGATGAGGCCGACCTTGGAGCCGGTCGCGGCGGGCTGAGCCGTCTCGTTGTTGCTGTTGTCCACCCACGCCTGAAATGCCTGAGTGTTCTGGCTTGGGTCAATGCGCTCATCGGGCATGGCCGACAGAATACCGATGACCTGCCCCTCGGACAGTGGCCGAACGTGTCGGATTGTGGCACTCTCCGTCAATGGCCGCGTGGCGGGAACGGTCGTGGTGGGGCTGGGGCTGGGCCGACGAGGCCCTCGACGACGACGCCTGCCGGCGCCTCGCCGAGACATCGCTACGGCCGTGGATGCCCATCGACGGGTCGGTGCTGCCGATGCCGCACGACCCGGTCCTGCCCCCGCCGCGCCTGATTCCTCCGTCGATCATGCAGGAGGCGTTCGCCGCCGACTCGATGACGCGGGCGTCGCACACGTACGGCAAGGCCTTCCGCGACGTGATCCGAGCGCTGCGCGGCCGGCTCGACAACCCTCCTGACCTGGTCTGTTTCCCGCGGACCGGGCACGACGTCGTCGCCGCGCTCGACTGGGCCGAGGCGGTGGGGGCGGCCGTCGTCCCGTACGGCGGCGGCACCTCCGTCGTGGGCGGCGTCGAATACCGCGGGGACGCCCCTTGGGTGTCGCTGGACCTGTCCCGCCTCGGCCGGGTCCTCGAGATCGACGACGTCAACCACGCCGTCCGGGTGCAGGCCGGCGTCTCCGGCCCGGCCCTCGAACAGGCCCTCCGCCCGCACGGCCTGACGCTGCGCCACTACCCGCAGAGCTTCGAGTTCTCCACCGTCGGGGGATGGATCGCGACCCGCGCCGCCGGCCACTACGCGACCGGCCCGACCCGCATCGACGACGCCGTCTCAGCCCTGCGGGTGATCACGCCCCAGGGCCCGGTGGAGTCGCTGCGGGTGCCGTCCAGCGGCGCCGGCCCGTCGACGGACCGCCTGTTCGCGGGCTCGGAGGGGACGGTGGGCGTGATCGTGGAGGCGTGGTTGCGTGTCACGCCTCGCCCAACGGCCAAGGCTTCGACGTCGGTGGCCTTCCCGGCGTACGACCAGGGCATCGCCGCCATGCGCGCCCTCCTGCAGGCAGGCCTCCGCCCCAGCAACTGCCGCCTCCTCGACCCCCTGGAGGCGATGCTGAACGCGGGCGCCACCGACGGCCAGGCCCGGCTGCTGCTCGGCTTCGAAGGCCCGACCGTGCCCCTCCTGGACGACGCCCTCACTCTCTGCGCCGACCACGGCGGCACCCCCACCACCCCCGCCCACACTCCCCACCCCACCAGCCCCGCCCACAACACCGGCGCCTCCACGCCCAACCCCGCCAGCACTGCCCACCGCCCCACCAGCCCCGCCAACTCCGACGACACCCTCGACCCGGACGACTCCAGCCGCCCTACCCCCGACACCGGCGGCTCCCCTCCCAACTCCCCCAGCACCGCTCAACGCCCCCACGGCGCCGCCAACTCCGACTACATCTCCGCCCCAGCTGACTCCAGTGACTCCATCCCCAACCCCGCCGGCCCCGCAGAACGCCCCTACGGCAGTGCTCACCGCCCCAACGGCGCCGCCGACTCCGACAACACCCCCGACCCGGGTGACTCCAACCGCCCCGCCGACAACACCAGCGGCTCCACCCCCAACTCCGACAGCGCCGCACAACACTCCGACGACGCTGCCGCCGACTCCGACAACACCCTCGACCCACGTGACTTCAGCCGCCCCGCCCACAACGCCAGCGGCCCCACCCCCAACCCCGACAGCGCCACTCAACACTCCGACGACGCTGCCGCCGACTCCGACAACACCCTCGACCCACGTGACTCCAGTGGCTCCATCCCCAACCCCGCCGGCGCCGCAGAACGTCCCTACAGCATTGCTCACCACCCCAACGGCGCCGCCGACTCCGACAACACCCCCGACCGGGGTGACTCCAGCCGCCCCGCCCACAACGCCAGCGGCTCCACTCCCAACTCCGACAGCGCCGCACAACACTCCGGCGGCGCTGCCGGCTCCGGTGACGGCCTCGGTCCGGGTGGCTCCCGCCACGGCCTCTCCAGCGGCGGCTCCGGTGCCTCCAGCCGGTCCAGCGGCGGCTTCGCCGGCTCCGGCCGTTCAGGTAGAGGCGTCGCCGGCGGCAGCTCGGGGCGGAGCGGCGATGTCGGCAACTGGCGATCGTCGTTTCTGCGGGCGCCGTACACCCGCGATGCCCTCATCAGGCTCGGCCTCATCGTCGAAACCGTCGAGACCGCGTGCACGTGGAGCCGCTTCGAGGCACTGCACGCGGCCGTGATCGCCGCCGCGCAGGCCGCCGCCCCGGCCCGCGTCGCCGTGGTCACCTGCCGGATCACTCACGCGTACCCGGACGGCCCGGCGCCCTACTTCACCATCATCACGCCGGCCCGGCGCGGCGCCGAGGTCATGATCTGGGACGAGATCAAGGCCGCCGTCAGCACGGCCATCACCAGCGCCGGTGGCACGATCACCCACCATCACGCGGTCGGCCGGGACCACCTGCCGTGGCTCGAGCGGGACCCTCTCTTCACCGACGTGCTGCGGGCCGCGAAGCGCACGCTAGATCCCCGCGGGATCCTCAACCCCGGCGCGCTGTTGCCCAGTTAATCGCCGGATTCCCTCGCCCAGCCCGATGAGCAGCAGCCCAAGCAGGAAGAACGCCACGGTGAAGCTGAGCGCCGAGATCGTCACGCCGCCGTAGCCGAGCTCGTTCGCGTCGACGAACGGATATGGATACTTGTCGACGATCGCACCTCGTACCAGCGCAAAGGCCAGATACGCCAAGGGGTAGCCGAGCCAGACGGCCGCATACCACCAGCGGACCGGCTCCCTGTCGACGAACAGCCAGGTGACCGCGGCGAGGATCGGCGTCACCGTGTGCAACAGCAGGTTGTGCGGTGCGTGCGCCCCCGAATCCACCACGTGGAACGGGCTGGACGGATTCGCCAGCAACGAGTGATACACCGTGCCTGTGATGCAGCTGTACAGCGTCGCCGCGCCACGCACCCACCCCGGCACCGGCCGCAGCGCCGCCACGGCCGACACCACCGCGATGATCACACTGCTCTGCACGGTGAAGTAGATGAACACTCCCCCGTCGCCGTTGGTGAAGTCGAGCAGCAGGACGATCCCGGTCAGCGCACTCACCGCGGTGAGCACCCGGAAGACGACGGACATGCGCCGCAACCTAGCCGTAAATCGCCCGCTGGGCCAGCCTTGTTCGTGGTGTCCGCCTCGTACCTTGGATGCCATGCGCCGACTCGTCGTGGCCCTGCTGACCGCTGGCCTCGCCGGCCTCGCTACCCCGGGTCTCGCTGGCTGCACAGGCCAGCCGGCACCGGCCAAGTGGGTCACGCCGTCGCCTTCCCCGGGCGCGACCGTCGCCCCACAACTCGCCCACGTCACGCCGCTACCCCCTCTCCCCGTGCCGCGGGCCGCGCTCGACGTGTCGCGCCAGGAGGTGACCTACAGCCGTGAAGGCCGCGTCCTGCGCACCGTCATCTGGATGCCCTCGTCCACCACCCGCGTGCCGGCGGTCATCTTCAGCCACGGCCTCAACGGCACCCCCGAGGCTTTTGCGCCGCTGCTCACCGCATGGGCATCGGCCGGCTTCGCGGTGATCGCCCCCGCGTATCCCAACACGACCCGCAGCGCCCCCCGCCTGGACGTCTACGACGTGCTCAACCAGCCTGCCGACGCCAGCTTCGTGCTGAGCCAGGTGCTCGCCGGCCCGCTCGGCAAACGCATCGACAACACCCGCCTCGCAGCCGCCGGCCACTCCGCCGGCGCCATCACGACCGTCGGCCTCTTCACCGCGAGCCGCGACGCCCGCCTCCACGCCGGCATCGTCCTGGCCGGCAGCGGCCTGGGCGTGGGCACCGCCTTCACCGGCACCCCGGCCTCGCTCCTCTTCGTCCACGGCGACGCCGACCCCTTGGTCTCCTACGCCTCCGGCAAGGCCACCTACGAGCTGGTCCCCTGGTCGAAGGCGATGCTGACCGTCCCCGGCGGCAACCACAACGACCCCTACCTCCGCCCAGGCATCACCTCTTACGCCGAGGTCCGCTCGCTGACCTTGGCATTCCTGCGGCTCGAGCTCTACGGAGACTCCACGGCCCGCCGACAACTCCCGCAAGGCCCCTCCTTCGACGATCGCCTGTGATCCTGAGACGCTATGGTCATATGCTAGCATAGGAATCGAGGCGGTGAGTTCGGCTCTCGGGGGAGGCAGGCCGTGCCACGACCATATTTTTCGCTGGAAGCGCCTGACGCCGGCCGCTGTGCCACCGGGCAGATCGACTGGCGCGCCCGCCTGGCAGCCCAGGCCGCTGAGCACACCCGCCGTCGCGAGGAGCGGCAGCGGGCCAAGGCGGAGTTCGCCGAGGCCCGCAGGCACGGCCTGGCCACCCGCCATACGACCAAGCTGACCCGCCTGCGCAACGCCCGCGTCCTGGCCGGCCTCCACCCCACCCCGCCGGGCGCCGCCGCTGTTGGGTGGCCGTCGCCGGGCTGCACTGCCCCGCCACCAGCACGGCCCACCGTTCAGATTCCCGCCCCGGCAACCCGTGCCGCGCGGGAGACCGCACTGCCCAGAAGCGTGAGCACGGCGCCGCGCCCGGATGCCCCACCGCACCCACGGCCAGCCGCGCCACAGTCCGTCGGCAGAGAAGAGACGCTGCCGACACAGCCCGTCCGCAGGGCCGCGACGCCGCCTCCAGCACAGTCCGTCCACGGGGCCGCGACGCCGCCTCCAGCACAGTCCGTCCACGGGGCCGCGACGCCGCCTCCGCGACCCACCCGCAGGGAAGCAACGACACCGCCACCGCCCGTCCAAGCGGGCGCAACGCCGCCACCACAACTCATCCACAGGGGAGCAACGCCGCCACCGCCACAGCCCGTCCACAGGGTCGCAGCGCCGCCGCAACCCACCCCCAGGGAAGCAACGCCGCCACCCCACAGCCCGTCCACAGGGTCGCAGCGCCGCCGCAATCCACCCGCAGGGAAGCAACGCCGCCACCCCACAGCCCGTCCACAGGGTCGCAGCGCCGC
>NZ_JBFAJA010000013.1:94993-158625 GCF_040654975.1 Dactylosporangium sp. NPDC050588
CCGCAATCCACCCGCAGGGAAGCAACGCCGCCACGGCCACAGTCCGTCGGCAGGGCAACGACGCCGCCACCGCCCGAGGCGGTGTCAGTGCTCAGTGGCCCGACGATCCGCCCGGCACCGTCAGCCAGCCCGCCCGCCCGACCGTCAGCCGCCCTTGCGCCGCCGCAGCGGTCCGGCACGACGACCCGGCCAGGATCGCAAACCACTCCAGCCCACCGAGCGTTCGCACCACGATCGCCATCGCGGGCCGTCCGATCAGCAGCACGTCCGGCCGCATCGCCGCGACCGGGCCGGCCACCCGCACCGCCGTCACCAACGCACAACAGCCGTGCGGCCTGCCTGGGGCTGATCCGCCGGCCGACTCGTCGCTTCGCAAGTCGCAGCCTCATGTCGCCGACCGGCAGCCCCACCGCGGGCACCGAGTCGGGCAACCGCACACCTGCTCCGGCTCGAGTTCGCAATCGAGCGCCACCAAGACGACCCGCCCACGACCACTCACCGGCGGCAACAGCCTGTTCCACGGGGACGCCAGTCGGGCCGCCGCCGTACGCCCATCGCCGCGACGCCACCGCTTGCGCCGCCGGCTAGGTCAGCGCGGGTCAGGTCTGGCTGGCCAGGTCCAGCGCGGATCACGGGGTCACGTCCAGCCCGAAGTCAGAGCCAGCGGGGGTTAAGCCTGACGCGGGTCAGGTCTGGCACCAGTCAGGGCCGAGACCAGCGAGATCCTGCCGGGTCAAAGGCCAGCGAGGCCAGACCCAGCGGGGTCAAGTCCAGCGCCGGTCAGGTCTGACGGCCAGGGCCGAGACCCCGCGAGATCCGGCCCGGTCAAGGCCAGCGAGTCCAAGTCCAGCGAGGTCAACTCCAGCGCCGGTCAGGTCTGACACCAGCCAGGGCCGAGACCAGCCAGGGCCGAGACCAGCCAGGGCCGAGACCCCGCGAGATCCGGCCTGGTCAAGGCCAGCGAGTCCAAGTCCAGCGGGGTCAAGTCCAGCGCCGGTCAGGTCTGACGGCCAGGGCCGAGACCAGCGAGATCCGGCCCGGTCAAGGCCAGCGAGTCCAAGGCCAGCGAGGTCAACTCCAGCGCCGGTCAGGTCTGACACCAGCCAGGGCCGAGACCAGCCAGGGCCGAGACCAGCCAGGGCCGAGACCAGCCAGGGCCGAGACCCCGCGAGATCCGGCATGGTCAAGGCCAGCGAGTCCAAGGCCAGCGGGGTCAAGTCCAGTGCTGGTCAGGTCTGACGTCGGCCAGGGCTGGGACCAGCGAGATCCGACCGGGTCGAAGGCCAGCGGGGGCAGGTCTGGCGGGGGCAGGTCTGGCGCTGGGCAGGGGCGGGCTCCAGCCAGGTTGGTGTGGGCTGGGTGGGACAAGGGCCGTCGGTCCTGGGGGCGGGCGCTGGTGGGCGTGCCTGGGGTGGGCCGGGCACGCCCACGGCGTGGGTGGGAGGGTCAGGTGGTGTGGTCGAGGACGATCTTGCCGAAGACGTCGCCGGAGTGGAGTTTTTCGAAGGCGGTGCGGGCTTCGGAGAAGGGGATGATCGAGTCGATCACGGGGCGGACGCCGGTGTTGGCGAGGAGGGTCATCAGGGCGGACAGCTCTTCTGGAGTGCCCATGCTGGTGCCCAGGATCTCCAGTTGCAGGGCGAACATGCGGCGGAGGTTGACCTTCGGGAGGTGGCCGCTGGTGGCGCCGGAGACGACGATGCGGGCGCCGTGTTTGGCGCACTTCATCGAGTGGTCGAAGGTGGCCTCGCCGACGGTTTCGATGATGACGTCGACGCGTTCGGGGAGGCGGGCGCCGGAGTCCAGCGCGGTGGCGCCGAGGGCGGCGACGCGCTCGCGTTTCGAGGCGTCGCGGGAGGTGGCGTAGACGCGGGCGCCCAGGGCCTGGGCCAGCAGGATCGCGGCGGTCGCGACGCCGCCGCCGGCGCCCTGGACCAGGACGGCCTGGTCCGGCTCCACGCGGCCCTTGGTGGTGAGCATCCGGTAGGCGGTGAGCCACGCCGTGGGCAGGCAGGCCGCCTCCGCGAAGGTGAGCTCCGCCGGCTTCGGCACGAGGTTGTACGCGGGAACGGTGACCTGCTCGGCGACGGTGCCCTGGTAGAACTCCGAGAGGATCGAGACCTCGCCCGACGGGGTGAAGACCACCGGGTACACGACGACCTCGGCACCGTCGGGGCCGATGCCCGCGGCGTCGCAGCCGAGGATCATCGGCAGCTGCTCGGGGCGGAGGCCGACGCCGCGCAGCGACCACAGGTCGTGGTGGTTGAGCGCGCTGGCGCGCACGTCCACCACGGCCCAGCCGTCACCCGGGACAGGCGCCGGGGCCTCGCCGACCGTGAGACCGGCGAGGGGGTCGGCGTCGTTGAAACTGGACGCGAAAGCTGCACGCATGACGGTTATCTCAACACACCGTCGACGCGGGCGGCGGCGGCGACCGCGGCGGCCACGGCCGGGGCGACGCGCGGGTCCAGGGCGCTGGGCACGATCGTGCCCGTCGAGAGCTCGTCCGCGGCCAGCACCGAGGCGATGGCCGACGCGGCGGCGACCTTCATGCCGTCGGTGATCCGGGTCGCGCCGGCTTCCAGCGCGCCGCGGAAGATGCCGGGGAACGCGAGCACGTTGTTGATCTGGTTGGGGAAGTCGCTGCGGCCGGTGGCGACGACCGACGCGTAACGCGCGCCGATCGACGGGTGCACCTCGGGCGTCGGGTTCGCGAGGGCGAAGATCGCCCCGCCGGGTGACATGCCGGCCAGCGCCGCCTCGCCGATGGTGCCGCCGGAGACGCCGATGAGGACGTCGGCACCACGGAGCGCGTTGACGATGTCACCGGTGATGCCGCCGGCGTTGGTAAGGGCTGCGAGCGCTGACTTCTCCGGGTTCAGGTCGGTGCGGCCGGTGTGCAGGCAGCCCCGGGAGTCGAGCACGACGATCTCGCCGGCGTCGGCGCCGCCGCTGATGAGCATCTTGGTGACGGCGACGCCCGCCGCGCCGGCGCCGCTGACGACGATGCGCAGGTCGTGCAGCTCGCGGCCGAGGACGCGGGCGGCGTTGCGCAGCGCGGCGAGCACGACGATCGCGGTGCCGTGCTGGTCGTCGTGGAAGACGGGGATCGGCAGGGTCGCTTCCAGGCGGCGCTCGATCTCGAAGCACCGCGGCGCGGAGATGTCTTCGAGGTTGATGCCGCCGAACGACGGTGCGAGGGCGGTGACGATCGCGACGATCTCGTCGGGGTCCTGGGTGTCCAGGCAGATCGGCACCGCGTCCACCCCGCCGAACTGCTTGAAGAGGACGGCCTTGCCCTCCATGACCGGCATCGCGGCGCGCGGGCCGATGTTGCCCAGTCCGAGCACCGCCGAGCCGTCGGTGACCACGGCGACGGCCCGGCCGACCCAGGTCAGCTCGTGGACGAGCGCCTCGTCGGCGGCGATGGCCTCGCAGACCTGGGCGACGCCCGGCGTGTACGCCAGGGCGAGATCTTCACGGGTCGCGAGCGGGACGCTGGACTGGACGGACATCTTGCCGCCCTGATGGAGGTCGAAAACTGGCCCTTCGAGGGCGTGATTGGTCACGGGTGCAGACACGGGGGCTCCTTTGCCACGTCTGACAATGCTGGTGTTTCCGCCAAGCGCATGGGTGGTGAAAGCGCTCATGATGCGATTCAGCGGGGGTGACCCGGTATCCGCATCACCTTACGCTGCGCCGCGCCGCAGCCGCACCGGTTGTGGCCACCAGCGAAATGTCACACGTCCGATGACGTCGGCCGGCCCGTACACCTCGGAATCATCGGATCCGAAGGGGTTGTCGCCGGTCAGCCACCATCCGCCGGCCTCCGCCCGGGCCACGCGCTTCACCACCAAGAGGCCTGGCCGGCTGCGGAAACACCCGACGACGACGTCGCCGGGCCGCGCTGTCCCGACACGGCGAACGAAAATCCGATCACCATGGCGCAACGTCGGTGCCATGGACGGGCCGTGCACCAGTGCCGTGAACCACGGTAGCCGCATGAAATCCCCGAGTTTGGACAGGAGTAGGGTCAGCAACTGAGGATCATCGCAAATCACCCTGGAGGGTTCGATGCGACTGTCGCGGCTATTCACCCCACGCACCGTGGTGAGCGCCCACTGCGACCTGCCGTGTGGTGTCTACGACCCGGCGCAGGCCCGTATTGAGGCCGAGTCCGTCAAAGCAATCAGCGAGAAGTACCAGGCCAACAGTGACCCCGAGTTTCGCACCCGGGCACTGGTGATCAAGGAGCAGCGTTCCGAGCTGGTCAAGCACCACCTGTGGGTGCTGTGGACCGACTACTTCAAGCCGCCGCACTTCGAGAAGTACCCGCAGCTGCACGGCCTCTTCAACGAGGCGACGAAGCTCGCGGGCGCGTCCGGCGCGAAGGGCTCGGCCGACCCGGCCGTCGCCGAGCAGCTGCTGGCGAAGATCGACGAGATCGCGAAGATCTTCTGGGAGACGAAGCAGGCCTGACCTGCCAGAGGTGCCCTCCACCCCGTCACAGCGGGGTGGAGGGCTTTTTCATGGACGAGGTGCATAGATGAGCATGGAAGTTCGTACGGCGACGGACGAGGACGTGCCGGCGATCGTCGGGATGGTGTATGAGCTCGCGGAGTTCGAGAAGGCCCTCGAGGAGTGCCATCTGACGGAGGAGCAGCTGCGGGCGGTGCTCTTCGCTCCGGCGCCGGCGGTGTTCTGCCACGTCGCCTGTACGGGCGGCGAGACGGTGGGGATGGCGCTGTGGTTCCGGACGTACTCCACGTGGGAGGGCGTGCACGGCATCTATCTGGAGGATCTGTACGTGCGGCCGGCCGCCCGCGGCACCGGAGCCGGGAAGGCCCTGGTGGCGAAGCTGGCGCAGATCTGTGTGGAGTCCGGCTACCCGCGGCTGGAGTGGGCGGTGCTCGACTGGAACCCGGCCCGCGGCTTCTACGACGCGCTCGGCGCGCGGCACAAGTCGGACTGGCTGCCCTACCGGCTCACCGGGGACGCACTCGCCGCCACGGCGCGTGCGGCGACGTCGTAGAGTCGCGGGCAAGGGGGTTCATCGCGTGACTCAGGTCGTTTCGAAGAGGTCCGGATCCGACGCCGACGACGTCGTGCTGCTGGCCGTGCCGGCGTCGCCCGCCTACCTGGGGGTGCTGCGCACCGCGACCGCGGGTCTCGCGGCACGCCTGCAGTTCACGCTCGACGAGATCGAAGACCTGCGCATCGCCGTCGACGAGGCGTGCGCGATGCTGCTCGCGGTGGCGAGCGAGACGCCGCAGCTCGGCGACACGGTCGAGCTGGCCTGCCGGTTCACGGTCACCGCGGACGCGCTGACGGTCGAGACGTCGGTGCCGCTCGGGTCGCCGACGGAGCGGCTGCCCGGGGGCGAGTCCTTCGCGTGGCAGGTGCTCAGCGCGCTCGCCGACGAGGTGTCGGCATCGGTCGACGGCCTCCAGGCGCGGATCCGCCTGACCAAGCGCCGCCCGAAGTAGGCCCGGACCAAAGGGGCCGCCTGACCAGGCAGCGCCCGAAGCAGGACGGACGAAAGGCTCCTCCTGACCGAGCGCCGCCCGAGGTAGGACGGACGAAAGGGGCCGCCTGACCGAGCGCCGCCCGAAGTAGGACCGGGCCACCGGAGCCGGCGCCTACAGAGGGCGCTCCTTCAGGGCGGCGACTCCGGGGACCGGGGTGCGGGCGTGCTCCGGCGGGAGCTCCGCCGGCCTGACGTGGTCGATGTGCCCGCGGGCGATCTCCATCGCGAGCTCGATGTCCTGGTCCCCGATGGCTGCCAGCAGCGCACGGTGATCCCGGTCGATGATCCTCCACATCGGCAACGGGGCGTTGTGTGCGGCGGCCTTGCGGTCGCTCACGGTGTACAGCGGACGCACCATCAGGCAGAGCAGCGTGTTGCCCGACGCGGCGGCGACGGCCAGGTGAAACGCCGAGTGCGCGGCGATGCGCTCGTCGAGGGTCGCGGTCTCGGGGTCGAACATCGCGGCCTCGAGATCGCGCAGGTGGCACGGCTCGCGGCGGGCGGCGGCGAGGCCGGCGGCGGGGACCTCGAGCATCCGGCGGACCTCGAGGAAGTCGTCGCCCTTGACGGCGCCGCTGGCCAGCAGCAGCCCGATGCCGTCGGTGAGGGACTCGCCGAGCGTGCGGGCGTCGGGCTCGGCGACGAAGCTGCCGCCGTTGACACCGCGGGTGGTGACGATCAGGTGCTGGCTGCTCAGCAGGCGGAGCGCCTCGCGGACGGTGGAGCGGCTCAGCCCGGACTGCTCACAGAGCTGCGGCTCCGTCGGCAGCCGGGCACCGGGTAGGAGCTGACCGGACATGATCTCCACGCGGAGCCGGTCGGCGAGGAGCTGATAGGCGGGTGCGACCGTCACGACCACCGAGCGTAAGTCACGCCTGCCGTCGGCGGGCCCAGCAACGCCACAGGTCGTACGTTCAGCGGATGCCGAGCGCGATCCGCGTCGACGGGGCGAACAGCAGGATCGCCCCGGCGAGCCCCAGCGCGAAGAGCGGCGCCCCGATGTAGGGCTGGCCGTGGGTGAGCATCGTCCAGCCGATCGGCATCTGCAGCATCTGCGTGACGATCCCCGGGCCGCGGGCCCATCGCTGACGGCGGTGCAGCGCGACGGCGATCCCCAGGAACAGCAGGGTCATGAGCGCCAGGTAGCCGGTGAAGGACAGCGCCGTGGCGAGGAACGTCGACTTGCTGGTGACATCCAGATAGACGATCACCAGCGTGAGCAGGGCCAGCCCGACGCCCTCCGCGAACAGCAGCCGCACCGCCCACCGCAGGGTCGCCGGCTCACGCTCCGCCGCCGCCGTCCCACTCACGCCCCGCTCACCTGGCATTCCCTTCAGCCGGCCCTGTCCCGTGCACCTCACCTTAGCGCGCGGGAGAGCGGGTACAGTGCCGCCCATGCGAGCCCTCCTGGTCGTCAACCCGAACGCGACGACCACCACCGAGCGCGGACGGGACATCCTGGTGCGTGCGCTGCGCAGCCAGGTCGACCTGGAGGTGGCATACACGCAGCGCAAAGGCCACGGCGTGGAGCTGGCGCGCGACGCCGCCCGGGAGCGCTTCGACCTCGTCGTGACGCTCGGCGGCGACGGTACGGTCAACGAGGCGGTCAACGGTTTGATGACCTTCGACGCCGGCCCGGCCGCGGGGCGCGCGCAGGAGCGCCCGGCGCTCGCGGTCGTGCCGGGTGGCTCCACGAACGTGTTCGCGCGGGCGCTCGGGCTGCCGAGCGACTGGGCCGAGGGCACCGGCGCGATTCTTGAGGCGCTGCGGGACCGGCGGGAGCGGATCGTCGGCCTCGGCCGCGCCGACGACCGGTATTTCACGTTCTGCGCCGGTATGGGCCTTGATGCGGAGGTCGTACGGCGCGTGGATCAGGCCCGGCACCGCGGTTCGACGTCGACGCCGTGGCTGTATTTCCGGTCGATCGCGCAGCAATACGTGACGACGAACCGCCGGGTGCCGCTGCTCACGCTCGAGCTCCCGGGCGAACCCGCCAAGTCCGGGCTAACGTGGATGTTGGTGCAGAACACTGCACCATGGACATACATCGGCGAGCGGCCGGTGGATCCGAATCCGCGTGCCTCGTTCGACACGGGGCTCGACGTGCTGGGCCTGCTGCAGATGCAGGCCGGGAGCACGGCCCGGACGATGGCGCAGCTGGTTCGCGGCGCCGACTTGAAGGGCAAGCAGGTGCTGCGGATGCACGATCTTGCCGGGTTCACGCTCACCGCCGCCAAACCGATCGCTTTCCAGGTCGACGGGGAGTACCTCGGAGAGTGCGACAAGCTGGATTTCGCGTCCGTGCCGGGAGCGTTACGCGTAGTGTGTTGAGTCACTCCCGGCGGTCGTCCACCGAAGGGGGAGAAAGTTGCAGAGAGTCGCGACAGAGACACCGCGACCGCATCTCCGAAACCCCTCCGATCGTTGACCGAACCGTACTACATTGGTAACTGACTGTTGCGATTCAGGGTCCCTAAACGCAATAAAATCGGACAAACAGTGCGTGAGCTTGCTCACCGACTTGGATTTTCTTGGTTTGGACCCCTTGACATCGCGGTAGTTCGTGAAAGCATTCACAAGCGATACGAACACTGAGCGTTGCCCGCACACGCGTTACGGATCTTCAGGCTCCGCCTAGCCGAGACGTTACGCGAGATGCACATAGGGAATCACTAACAACGATCCGCGAAAACAACAAGGAGTGTTGCCGCCATGTCGGACTGGCGCCACCATGCCCTCTGCCGCGACGAGGACCCGGAGCTGTTCTTCCCCATCGGAACTTCGGGCCCGGCGTTGCTGCAGGTCGAGCAGGCGAAGGCGGTCTGCCAGCGCTGCTCCGTGACCAGCGACTGCCTGCAGTGGGCACTCGACTCCGGTCAGGACGCAGGCGTCTGGGGCGGAATGAGCGAAGACGAGCGTCGTTTGATGAAGCGTCGCGGCGGCCTGCGGGTCCGCGCTCACTCCGCATAGCCTGAGCCATAACAGCACCATAAGAAACGCAGCCCGGCACCGAAGCGCACCCAAGCCTAAAGCGCATCGAACACCCGAGCAGCAGCGAAGACGAAAACGCCCCGGCCGATGCGCCGGGGCGTTTCACGTGCGGGCCACGACCAATCTGCCTACCCACGATAATGGGGGTCGTTGGGGCCGGGCGGCGGGAAGTTCGGGCCGTCGTAGTAGGGCTGCCCGTAGCCGGGCGGCGGATAGCCGGGCTGCCCGTAACCGCCATAGCCGGGGGCGCCGTAGGGCGGCTGGCCGTATCCGGGCGGCGGGTAGCCGGGCGGGTATCCCTGGTTGCGCATGGCGGCGGACTCGACGTTGATCAGCCGCTCCAGCTCGCCGCGGTCCAGGAACGTTCCCCGGCACTCCAGGCACTGTTCGATGGTGACGCCGCTGCGCTCGTACTGCTGCATCGTGCCGCGGCACTTCGGGCATGTCATCTGCATACCCCCAAGGTAGCCCTCGGCCACCAAGCGCGAGATCAGCCGTTTCCGCAGGCGACCCGGCCGGTGTGGCTAGTCGAACAGCTCCTCGAAGAAGCTCTCGCGGTGGTGCTTCTTGCGCTTCTTGTGATGCCCGTAGTGACCATAGTGGCCGTGGTGGCCGTGCTGCTGCGGGTAGTGCGGCTGGCCGTATGCGGGCTGACCATAGGCCGGCTGCCCGTATCCAGGCTGGCCGTGCACCGGCTGGCCGTACGGCTGCTGGCCATAGGCGGGCTGCTGCGGATATGCCTGCGGCGAGCCGGGCGGCGGGAATCCGGGGGTGCCGGGCGGGACACCGGGAGCGCCCGGCTGCTGCTGACGCCCGCGCCAGGCGTTCTCCGCGTCGGTGATCTTCTCCAGCTCACCGCGGTCGAGGAAGATCCCCCGGCACTCCAGGCATTGGTCGATGGTGACACCGCTGCGCTCGTACTGCCGCATCTCGCCGCGGCACTTCGGGCATGTCATCTGCATACGTCCACGGTAGCCGCCGGGTTCCAAGGCCACCCTCAGGCGGCGAGATCCACGGTCTTCGGGGACACCCGGCCGATCCTGGCAACCACCAGGCGGGCCAGGTCGAGTGCGCGACCGAGGGGCGGCGCGGCCGGTTCGAGGGCGCCCGCGGACACGGCGGAGGCGACGGCGGCCTCGTGCAGCCTGCCCGGGGCCAGGAAGTACGAGGAGATCGCCACCCGCTCACAGCCGGCGGCCCGCAGCGCCGACACCGCGACCGCGCCGGTGACCGGCGACCCGGAGGCGAACGCCGCGCGGCACGGCAGCCCGAGCGTCCGCCCGAGCTCGGCGGCGGCCAGGTCGACGGTGTGCCTGGCCAGGTCGTCGCGGGTACCGGCGGCGATCATGACAACGCCGTCCGCCGCAAGGTCACCGAGCTGCCGGCGCAGCGCCGCGACGAGGAGCGGCGGCACGACCCCGCCGACCGGCCCGAGCACGTCCGTGACGTACACCCGGAGCCGGAGGCCCTCCGAGACAGCCCGGTCGATGACCGCCGGCAGGTCCACCCGGCCATGAAATGCGGAGGTCAGCAGCAGCGGTACCACCACCGCAGAGGAATGACCGAGCCGCTGCATGTCAAACAGGACCGCATCCGGTCGGGGCCCCGCGTGATCGAGGAACGACGTCCGAACGTCCAGCCCGGGGCGCTGGGCCGCGACCGCGCGGGCGAGGGCTCTCGTCGAGGCCGCCGCCCGCGGGTCGGAGGACCCGTGCGCCACCAGTAAGACAGCTGTCATCCCGTGTGGAGACCGCACTCGGTCTTGTCGAACATCGGCCAGCGCCCGCCGCGCGGGTCGCCGCCGGGAGGGGTCCGCCGGGTGCACGGCCAGCAGCCGACGGAGGCGTACCCCTGCCGCATGAGGGCGTTCACCGGGACGTTGTAGCGGGAGATGTACGCGTCGACGTCGGCCTGCGTCCACTGCGCCAGCGGCGAGACCTTGAACTTGCCGCGGGCCTGCTCGAAGCTCACGATCGGCGTGTTGGCGCGGCTCGGCGACTCGTCGCGGCGCAGGCCGGCGGCCCACGCGTCGTAGTCCTCGAGGGCCCGCTCCAGCGGCTCGATCTTGCGCAGGAAGCAGCACTCGTCGGGGTCGCGGGCGTAGAGCCGCGGCCCGAACTCGGCGTCCTGCTCGGCGACGGTCTGCCGCGGACGGATCGAGCGGACCGTCACCGGGAGGGTCCGCTGGACGACCTCGCGCACGCGGAGCGTCTCGGCGAAGTGCAGGCCGGTGTCGAGGAAGATGACCGGCACGCCGGGCACGACCTTCGACACGACGTGGGCGAGCACGGCGTCGGCGAACGAGCTGGTCACACAGAACCGGTCGCCGAACTCGCCGGCGGCCCACTCCACGATCTTGTCGGCGGTCTTGCCCTCCAGCTGGGCCGACGCCTCCTTGGCCAGGGCGATGGACTCTTCTCGGGTACGTGCAACGGCTGTGCTCATCGCTTCGCCTCCAACATTCGTGCCGCAAGCCCCAGGAATTTCAGTGAGAAGACCCGCGCGCAGCTGCGGCACTCCCATGCGCCGTGCGTGTCCTCGTGTGGCCGTAGGTCCTCGTCCCCGCAGTACGGGCAGTACAAGGGAGCCATCCGCTCGCTCATCGGAGTTCCTCCTCCGGAGCCCGCATGACCCAGTGGGCGAACGACTCACCAGCCGAGCGACCGGCGAGGTAGTGGCTGGCGACCCGCTCGACGTACGAGGGCAGGTCGGCGGCGGTGGTCTTCAGGCCGCGGAGCTTGCGCCCGAAGCCGGCGTTCTGCCCCGCCGCCATGCCCAGGCCGCCACCCAGGTGGATCTGGAAGCCCTCGACCATGTCGCCGGTGGCGTCGTCGCGCACGAGCATGCCCTTGAGGCCGATGTCGGCCACCTGCGTGCGGGCGCAGGCGTTGGGGCAGCCGTTGAGGTGGATGGAGATGTCGGCGTCGAGCTCGGCGACCTTCGCCTCCAGGTGCTCCACCAGCTCGGCGGCGCGGGCCTTCGTCTCGACGATCGCCAGCTTGCAGAACTCGATGCCGGTGCACGCCATCGTGCTGCGCCGCCAGGTGGACGGGCGGGCCTCCAGCCCGGCCTCGCGCAGGCCCAGCACGACCGCCTCGGTGTCGGCCTCGGCGATGTCGAGGACGATGAGTTTCTGGTACGGGGTGAGCCGCACCCGGTCGCTGCCGAACCGCTCGGCGAGGTCGGCGACCTTGGCGAGCTGGGCGCCGGAGCTGCGGCCCGCGATGGGCGCGGCGCCGACGAAGTACTTGCCGTCCCACTGCTTGTGCACGCCGATGTGGTCGATCGGCTTCTCCGGCAGCTCCGGCGACGGGCCGTCGATCAGCGGGCGCTTGAGGTACTCGGTCTCCAGCACCTCGCGGAACTTCGCCGCGCCCCAGTCGGCGACCAGGAACTTCAGCCGGGCGCGGCTGCGCAGGCGGCGGTACCCGTAGTCGCGGAAGATCTGGATGACGCCGTGCCACGCGTCGACGACCTCGTGCAGCGGCACCCACACGCCGAGGCGCACCGCCAGCATCGGGTTCGTCGACAGGCCGCCGCCGACCCAGAGGTCGAAGCCGGGGCCGTGCTCCGGGTGGATCACGCCGACGAAGGAGACGTCGTTCGCCTCGTACGGGGTGTCCGGCAGCCACGAGATCGAGGTCTTGAACTTGCGCGGCAGGTTGGACAGCGTCGGGTCGCCGACGTACTTCTCGGTGATCTCGTTGATCGCCTCGGTCGGGTCGAGCACCTCGCTCTCCGCGACGCCGGCGATCGGGCTGCCGAGCACGACCCGCGGGGTGTCGCCGCAGGCCTCGGTCGTGGACAGGCCGACCGCCTCGAGCTCCCGCCAGATCTGCGGGACGTCCTCGACGCGGATCCAGTGCAGCTGGATGTTCTGCCGGTCGGTGATGTCGGCGGTGTCGCGGGCGAAGCGGGTGGCGATCGACGCGATCGTGCGCAGCTGGGCGAGGCTCAGCTGGCCACCGTCGCTGCGGATGCGCAGCATGAAGTACTTGTCGTCGAGCTCCTCGGGCTCGAGGATCGCGGTCCGGCCGCCGTCGATGCCGGGCTTGCGCTGCGTGTACAGCCCGAACCAGCGGAACCGTCCGCGCAGGTCAGCGGGGTCGATCGAGTCGAAGCCGCGGTGCGCGTAGATCGACTCGATGCGGGCCCGGACGTTGAGCGGGTTGTCGTCCTTCTTGCTGCGCTCGTTGGGGTTGAGCGGCTCCCGGTGGCCGAGCGCCCACTGCCCCTCGCCGCGAGGGCGCCCACCGGCTCCGGCCCGAGCGCCGCGGGCGGCAGGACGGGGAGCGGGTGCGGCGTTGTCTGCCGGGACGGTGTTCACCGTCATGTCGGCGTCCTCTCAGGGTTGAGAGCACGCGAGCCTGCGCCGGCCTATCGCGGAAGATGCGCGATGGATGACGTCGATGTCATGAAGAATCCGGCGCGAGTCGCGCGCCCGAAGAAAGAATTAACGGGCGGCGTTCAGCAAGCCGGACACATGGCGCTGCGCACGCGACCGTAGTCGACGTGTCGGCGGCTGACGAGCCGCAGAGAAGCAGCGTGCATAGGGTGCAGTCTTCCACGTCGACCGGTCCTTACGCCACGTCGGCGTGAGGGTTGTCTCAAACCCGCGTCACCAGGACGTAACCCAAAGAAGACTCAGCCGATAGGAAAGATAGACCGGAATGGGCAGGCCGCCGACCGGCAATGGCCGGCGGTCCCACAGTGCGGTAGGTTTCAGCGTTTCGCCAGCGGGACGACCATCACAGCCTCCGTGCCGCCGCCGGCCCGGGTGCGCAGCTCGATCGTGCCGCGCAGCTCCCCCGTCGCGAGCGTCCGCACGATCTGCAGCCCGAGCCGCTCGCTGCTGTCCAGGTCGAACCCGTCGGGCAGGCCGCGGCCGTTGTCGGCGACGGTGACGTGCAGCTGCTTGCGGAAGCGGTGCACGGAGACGACGACCTCCGGGTCCTGCTCACCACGCGGCTCGAACGCGTGCTCCACGGCGTTCTGCAGCAGTTCGTTGAGGACCATGACGAGCGGCGTGGCGATCTCCGCGGGCAGCACGCCGAAGTCGCCGTCCCGGCGCAGCGCCACGGTGAAGTCGGCGGCGGCCACCTCGACGGCCGCGGCCGCGACCCGGTCCACGATCCCGTCGAACTCGACCGCCTCGTCCGCGGTGTCCGACGCCGACATCGAGAGGGTCTCGTGCACCAGGGCGATGGAGGCGACCCTCCGCACCGACTCCTCCAGCGCGTGCCGGGCGGCCGGGACCCCGACCCGGCGGGCCTGCAGCCGCAGCAGCGCGGCGACGGTCTGCAGGTTGTTCTTGACCCGGTGGTGGATCTCCCGGATCGTCGCGTCCTTCGTCATGAGCTGCCGGTCGCGGCGGCGGACCTCGGTGATGTCGCGGACCAGGACGAGCGCCCCGATCGGCACGCCCGCCGGCATCAGCGGCAGCGCCCGCATGAGCACGGTCGCGCCGCGCGCCTCCAGCTCCTTGCGGGCGGGCGCGTCGCCGCGCAGCGCCGAGTGGACCCGGTCCGTGGCGTCCTTGCCCTCGAGGGGATCGTCGCAGAGCCGGCCGGTGATCTCGGCGAGGCTCTCGCCCACGAGGTGCGCGGCGAGCCCGAGCCGCCGGTACGCCGACTGCGCGTTGGGGCTGGCGTAGGTGACCTTGCCGGACGCGTCGAGCCGGACCAGGCCGTCGCCGATGCGCGGGGCGCTGGTGGTCTCGCCCGGGTGCCGCGGCGGCGGGAACGTGCCGTCGGCGATCATCTGCGCCAGGTCGTCGGCGGTGGTCAGGTAGTTGAGCTCCAGCTGCGCCGGGGTCCGGGCGGTGCTGAGGTTGGTGTCCCGGCCGACGACGGCGATGACCTGCGTCTCGCCCCGGCGGCGGACCGGGATCGCCTCGTGGCGGGCGGGCATGTCGCCGTACCAGACGGGATCCCCCTCCCGCCAGATCCTGCCCTGCGCCCGGACGATCGCGAGGTGCGCCACCTCGGGTCCGCCGGCGACGCGCCCGACCTGGTCGTCCTGATAGGCGGTCGGGGCGGTCGTCGGCCGCACCTGCGCGACGCACAGGAACTCGCCGCGGTCCGCGATCGGCACCCACATGAGCAGGTCGGCGAAGGACAGATCGGACACGATCTGCCAGTCGCCGGCGAGGCGGTGCAGGTGCTCGATGTCCTCGGGCGCGAGGGAGGTGTGCTCCTCGACGAGGTCACGCAGGGTCGACACCGTTACAGACTATGGTGGGCCCGTGCGTCGCCTGTTGCCTGCCCTTGTCCTCGTGCTCACCCTCGGCGGCTGCGGGTGGGTGGGCCGCGCCGACGAGACCAGCAAGCCCGACGGGTTCCAGCTGCACGGCTACGTGAGCGTGGCGGGCGCGGCGACCGGCATCCCGGGCACCCCGTGCCTGGCCCCGATGCCGGACATCGCCTCCGGGGCGACGGTGAAGGTGGCTGATCAGGGCGGCAAGGTGGTCGCCGTGACGACGTTGGCGGCCGGTGTACTGGCGGCGACGGGCGGGGCGTACCGCTGCAATTTCTCGTTCGAGCTGCTGAACCTGTCCGGGAGCCGGCCGACCTACCAGATCCTGGTCGGTGACCGGCCCCCGGTGGCGTTCGAGACGCGGGCGCTGCGCGAAGGCCGCCCCGCCGTCGTCGATGTCGCCGTTACAGCGTCGCCGTCACCTTCTTGAGGCCGCGCGGCGCGTCGGGGTTCTCACCCCGGTGCAGGGCGAGAGACAGGGCGAGGCGCTGCAGCGGCAGGATGTCCAGCAGCGGCGCGTAGCGCTCGTCGACCTCGGGGGTCGGCACCCAGCCGGCCGCACCGTCGACCTTCGACGGGCCGAAGACGACCACGTCGGCGCGGCGCTCGCCGAGCCGGCCGACGACGTCGCGCATCGACGCGCCGGCGGGACCGCCGCCAACGACGGCGAGGACCGGCACGTCGGGGTCGGCCATCGCGAGGGGGCCGTGCAGCAGGTCGGCGCCGGAGAACGCGAGACCGGCCACGTAGGACGTCTCCATCAGCTTGAGCGCGGTCTCGCGCGCCGTCGGGTACGCGTAGCCGCGGCCCGTGGTCACGATCCGGTCCGCGAACCGGTAGCGGGCGGCGAGGTCGGCGGCGGTGTCGTCGGCGAGGACGCGCTCCGCGTGGCCGGGCAGCTCGCGCAGCGCGGCGAGCTCCTCGGCGGGCAGTGTGCCGCCGCCCTTGATGCTCTCCACCAGCATGAGCAGCGCGAGCAGCTCCGCGGTGTAGGTCTTGGTCGCGGCGACCGCGATCTCGTGCCCGGCGACGACGTCGACGTGCAGCTCGGCGACCTGGGCCAGGGGCGACTCGGCGTTGTTGGTGACGGCGAGGGTGTGCGCGCCCTGCTCGCCGGCGACCCGCAGCACCTCGCGCAGGTCGGGCGAGCCGCCGCTCTGGCTGACGCCGACGACGAGCGTGTCGCGCAGGTCGGGGCGGGCGCCGTAGAGCGTCATCGCCGACGGCGAGGCCAGGCCGACGGGGATGCCGAGGCGGATCTCGGTGAGGTACGCCGCGTACAGCGCGGCGTGGTCCGACGTGCCGCGCGCCGTGAAGATCACGTTGCGGGGCTGCCACTGCGCGATCCGCTCGGCGACGGCGGCGATCGCGCCCGCCTGCTCGTCGACGAGCCTCGCGAACACGGCCGGCTGCTCGGCGATGTCCGCCTGCATCCCGGCACCGGGCTGCTCGGTCACGGCTACTCCTCTATGTGCTGGCGTCTGATGCGCGTTACTGCTCAAAGTTTGGCAGCTTCGCGCACCAGACGCCAGTTTTCGCCGCAACTTCGCGCACAGCGTGCGCGAAACTAGCCCTCCTGCGCAACCAGCGTGCTCTCCGCCTGCTCGTCGGGCGCCTCGGGGCCGCCGCGCAGCGCGACCTCGCGGATGAAGATCGCGAGCAGCGGCACCAGCACCGTCGCCGCGATCGCCCAGAGGAACACGCTGGACGTCGCGCCGGCGATCGCGTCGATCACCGCGGTGCGCACCCCGGCGGGCAGCTGGCCGAGCGTCGCCGGGCCGATCGAGGCGCCGCCGCCACCGCCGCCGGCGAGCTGGTCCGCCGCCTGGTCGCCGACCTTCTCCGCGAGCAGGTCGTGCAGCCGGTGGTTGAAGATCGCGCCGAACGCCGCCACGCCGAACGCGCCGCCGATCGAGCGGGCGAACGTCGAGGTGCTGCTCGCCACGCCCAGATCCTTGAGCTCCACGCTGTTCTGCGCGATGAGCATCGAGGTCTGCATCAGGAAGCCCATGCCCAGGCCGAGGACGGCCATGTAGATCGCCGACTCGGTCTTCGAGGTGTCCGAGTCCAGCCGCGACAGCAGGACCATCGCCACGATCATGACGAACCCGCCGATCACCGGGAAGATCCGGTACTTGCCGGTCTTGGTGATCATCTGGCCGGCCACCAGCGAGGTCACCAGCAGACCGCCCATCATCGGCAGCAGGAGCAGCCCGGAGTTGGTGGCCGAAGCGCCCTGCACGATCTGCTGGTACAGCGGCAGGAACGTGATCGCGCCGAACATGGCGAACCCGACCAGGAAGCCGATGCCCGCGACCAGGCTGAAGTTGCGGTTGCGGAAGATGGCCAGCGGCAGGATCGGCTCCGGGTGACGCCGCTCGACGACCATGAACGCGGCGAGCGAAACCACGGCCAGGGCGGCCAGGCCGGCGATCTGCGCGGAGCCCCACGCGTACTGGTTGCCGCCCCACGTGGTGATCAGGACCAGCGCGGTGACGCCGGCCGAGAGCAGGGCCGCGCCGAGCCAGTCGATCCGGTGCTCGGTGCGCTTCTTCGGCATGTCGAGCTTCAGCGCGAGCAGCGCCAGCGCCGCGCCGCCGAGCGGCAGGTTGACGAAGAACGCCCAGCGCCAGTCGGCGTGGTCGGTGATGAAGCCGCCGACGAGCGGGCCGCCGACCATCGCGACCGCCATGACCGCGGCGAACTGGCCCTGGTACTTGCCCCGCTCGCGCGGCGACACGAGCTCGCCGAGGACGGCCATCGCGCCGACCATGAGACCACCGGCGCCGAGGCCCTGGAACGCGCGGAAGCCGATCAGCTGCGGCATGTCCTGGGAGAAGCCGCACAGCACCGAGCCGAGCAGGAACAGCACGATCGAGGTCAGGAAGACCGTCTTCCGCCCGTACAGGTCGCCGAGCTTGCCCCAGATCGGCGTGGACACCGTCGAGCCGAGGACATACGCGGTGACGACCCACGACAGGTGGTCGACGCCGCCCAGGTCACCGACGATGCGGGGCATCGCGGTGCCGACGATCACGTTGTCGAGCATCGCCAGGAGCATCGCCATGAGCAGCCCTGGCAGGACGACTCTGAGGCGCTTGTCAGACATCGTGGCACACCTTACTTGTCGGCCGGCTAGTTGACTTACTAGCCGTACGGTAAGTTCGTACTAGCCGCTCGTCAAGTCAGTTCACGTAGGATGGTCCCGATGGAGCAGAACCAGCAGGCAGCAGCGCGGGTCGTGCGGGGGCGGAACCGGATCCGGACCGACGACGCCGAGACCGAGGACGTGCGCGCGCACATCCGGCGGGTGGCCCTGGAGATGTTCATCGAGGACGGCTACGACAAGACCTCGCTGCGGGAGATCGCGGAGAAGCTCGGCGTCACCAAGGCCGCGCTCTACTACCACTTCCCGACCAAGGACGACATCGTCAACAGCCTCATCGAGCACCGCATCGCGGCCGTCGACGCGCTGATGGAGTGGGCGGAGGCGCAGCCGCGCACGGAGGCGACGCGGATCGAGTTCCTCCAGCGCTACTTCGTGCTGCACGACACCGCCAAGCACGAGCACGTGATCCGCTTCTTCGAGCGCAACCAGACGCTCATCAACACGCTGCCGGCGGGCAAGCTCATGAAGGAGCAGATGGAGCGCGTCTTCGGCTTCCTGATGGACCCGCAGGAGTCCACGGTCCAGCAGCTGCGCCGGGCCATGGCGATCTTCACCATCCACGCGGGCCACTTCCTGCTCCGCGGGCGCGACGACCTCAGCCCGCAGGACCGCCGCGAGGCGTCCCTGGTGGTCGCCGAGGACCTGATGCGCCTGGCGGACGCCGGCGAGTGACGGCCGGGTCGCGGCGGCCGGCACCCACCGGCCCGCGCCGCCGGCCTCAGGCCGCGGGTGATCGCGCGGCGGCCGGCCCGCGCCGTGGGGCTCAGGTCGCGGTGATCGCGCGGCGGCCGGCCCGCGCCGTGGGGCTCAGGTCGCGGTGATCGCGCGGCGGCCGGCCCGCGCCGTGGGGCTCAGGTCGCGGGGGTCAGGTCGCGGTGGTCGGCAGCTTCAGGCGCAGGCCGAGCAGGTTGACGCCTTCGACCGGCGTCCAGTCCAGCGCCGGCTCGCGGACGAAGCCGAAGGAGTCGTAGAGCGCCAGCGCGGCGCTGTTGCGGTCCCGCGTACAGATCACCATCGACCCGCAGCCGAGGACGGTCGCGCGGTCGACGCAGGCGCGGACCAGCGCCCGCGCCACCCCCCGCCGCTGCGCCGCCGGATCGACGGCCAGCATCCTGAACTCGGCCTCGCCCGGGCGCGACAGCTCCGCATACCGGGTGCCGGGCAGCACGAACGCGACCGCGCCCAGCAGTACATCACCATCGGCGGCGACCAGAATCTCGCAGTGCGCCGCCCGGGTCGTGACGTCGGCCAGCACGTCGGCATAGCCGTGCTCGTCGTCCAGCTGGCCGTCGGCGCGATACGCCGCCACCGTCAGCCGCGCGACGCCGGCGTGGTCCTCCGGGTCCGCCCGCCGGACCAGCGGCGGCTGCCGCGTCACCCGATCACGGCGATGAGATCGCCTTCCTGCACCACGTCGCCCTCGTTGACGGCGATCTGGCTGACCGTGCCCTCCGACTCGGCGACGACGGGGATCTCCATCTTCATCGATTCCAGGATCACGAGGGTGTCGCCCTCGCTGACCTCGGCACCGACCTCAGTGGTGATCTTCCAGACGTTGGCCACCATCTCGGCACGGATCTCGTCGGACATCCCGGTCTCCTTTGACGTCGGATTGCGAACCGCAGCATATCCGCGCGAAACCCGGTCGCGCTCGACTGTACGGCGAACGCATCATGGCCCCGTGGAATCGACCATCACGGTGACCCCGGCGGGACTGCCCGGCGTGCTGCTGCATGTCGCGGTGGTGCGGCCCGTCTTCGTGTGGGGTCAGCCCGGCATCGGCAAGAGCTCGCTGGTGAAGGAGTTCGCGGCGGCCCTCGGGCTGGACTGCGTCACCCTCATCGGCACGCAGTTGGCGCCCGAGGACCTCATCGGCGTGCCCGAGCTGCGCGACGGCCGCAGCCGCTTCGCGCCGCCGGAGTCGATCGCCCGCGACGAGCCCTACTGCCTCTTCCTCGACGAGCTCAACTCCGCCTCGCCCGAGGTGCAGAAGGCGTTCTACTCTCTCATCCTCGACCGGCGGATCGGCTCGTACGAGCTGCCCGCCGGATCGATCGTGATCGGCGCCGGCAACCGGGCCTCCGACAACGCGCTCGCCCGGCCGATGGCGTCCGCTCTGCTCAACCGGCTCATCCACGTGCACCTGCGGGCGAGCGCCGACGACTGGCTGCTGTGGGCGGCCGGCGCCGGCCTGCACGGGTGGGTGACCGACTACCTCACCCAGCGGCCCGACCACCTCTGGTCCAAGCCGCCGAAGACCGAGGAGCCGTTCTCGACCCCGCGCTCCTGGCACATGCTCTCCGACGCGCTGCTCTCCTTCGGCCAGGACATCGACGAGGACCTTCTCCGGGTCCTCACCGCCGGCACACTGACGCCCTCGCACGCGTCGGCGTTCTGCGCGTACGTCAAGACCGTCCGCCACCGCTACGGCCTGGACGCCATCGTGCGCGGCGACGCGTCCTGGCCCCGCGACCCGACCGACCGCGACCTGCTGTACTTCTTCGCCGAGGCCTTCCGGGCCCGGCTCGTGAAGGACCTGCCGGCCAGCCGCGAGCACGCCTCGCCGTCCGTGCGCCGCTTCTCGGTGCGGGCCAAGGGTCTGCTGGTCGAGCTCGCCGAGATCTCCCTGGAGTGCGCGCAGCTCGTCATCGCCGCCGACGAGGCCGGGATGCCCGCGCTGCCGGCGTGGTTCCTGGTCGAGGTGACCCGCGACCTGCCGCGCCTCGTCGCCGCCCGGGCATGAGCGCCGCCCGCGGCGGTGCCGCCGCCGCTCAAGGTGCCGCCGCTCGTGGCGCCGCTCGTGGCGCCAGGAAGGTCGATCGGCGGCTGGAGGCGGCCCAGCACGCCTGGTCCGCGGTGTCCGGCAACCCCATGTTCCGCGCCCTCGCCAGCGACCCGACCGGCAACGACCCGCGGGCGCTGCGGATGCAGTGGGCGGAGGACACGCAGCTGATCCGCGACCGCGGCCACGCCCGGGTGCACGCCGACGGCACGGTGATCGCCAACAAGCACTCGCCGCTGGAGCCCGACGAGTGGGTCTGGGTGTTCGCGCACTGCGCGCTGCACCTCGGCTTCGGCCACCTCTGCCTCGGGCCGGCGGATGCCGCTTCACCGCCCGACACCGAGCTTGCCGTCGCGCGCTGCGTTGTCGTGGCCCGGTTCCAGGCGGAGCTGCGGCTCGGCCGCCCTCCGGTGCTGCTGCCGCCGCTGCCGACCGCTTTCGAGGAGCAGCTCGCCGAGCGCTGGCGGATCTCCGGCATTCCTTCCGGCCTGTCCGGCTGTTCCGCGGGCGGCGCCGGCCCCGACCTCGTGCCGCCCGCATCGCTCCCGACTTCTTCCGCTGCGTCTCTTCCGGCTGTCACGCTTTCGTGGCCGGACCGCTTCGCTCTGGGCCTCGGCCAGGCCGCGGCCGAGGCCGTCGACGAGGCCGGGGCACTGCGGCCGGTCGCGGGTCGCAAGACCGACGAGGCATGGGAGGTCGCCCGGCGCTGGTTCGTTTCGTCGTATCCGCTGCTGGCCGGCCTGGCCGCGGGCTTCACCATCGTCAGCGACGTCGCCGTGGCCCGCGAGCTGTCGATCAGCGTCGCCGCCGTCGACCCGTCCGCCGCCGAGATCTACGTCAACCCTCTCGCGCCGCTCACCACGGAGGAGCGCCGCTTCGTCATCGCGCACGAGATGCTGCACGCCGCCCTGCGCCACGGCGACCGGATCGCGCACCGCGACCCGTACCTGTGGAACGTCGCCACCGACTACGTCATCAACGGCTGGCTCGTCGAGATGGCCGTCGGCGACCTACCCGAAGGCGTCCTGTACGACCCGCGCTTCAAGGACGCCGGCGCCGAGGAGGTGTACGACCTCATCGCCACCGACCTGCGCCGCCTGCGCCGCCTCGGCACGCTGCGGGGCCGCGGCATGGGCGACATCCTCAGCGACGCCCGCCGTACCCACCGCGGCACCGAGCTCGACGAGTACTACCGCCGCGCCCTCGCGACCGGCCTGGCCTTCCACGAGTCCAACGGCCGTGGCTTCCTGCCGTCCGGCCTGGTCGAGGAGATCCGCGCCCTGGACCACCCGCCGCTGCCGTGGGACGCGCAGCTCGCCCGCTGGTTCGCCGAGCACGTCCGCTCCCCCGCCCCGCGCCGCTCCTACGCCCGCGCCTCCCGCCGCCAGAGCTCCACGCCACACATCCCGCGGCCCGGCTGGCTCTGGCCCGAGGAGGAGTCCTTCCGCGCCACGTTCGGCGTCGTGCTCGACACCTCCGGCTCGATGGACCGCACCCTGCTCGGCAAGGCCCTCGGCGCGATCGCCTCCTACGCCACCGCCCGCGACGTGCCGGCCGCCCGCGTCGTGTTCTGCGACGCGGCCGCGTACGACGCCGGCTACCTCCCCGTCGCCGACATCGCCGGCCGGGTCAAGGTGAAGGGCCGCGGCGGCACCATCCTGCAGCCCGCCATCAAGCTCCTGGAACGCGCCCCGGACTTCCCCACCGACGCCCCGATCCTGATCATCACCGACGGCTACTGCGACCCCGTCCGCGTACGCCGCGAGCACGCCTTCCTCATCCCGGAAACCACCCGCCTCCCCTTCACCCCCCGAGGCCCAGTCTTCCGCCTCCGCTGACCCCCCGGGCCTGACGAACCACCCTCACCCGCCGTGATCCAAGGCCCCCACCCACCACACGCCTCCGATCACTCCAACCACGACCCCGACCGCCCCACAGAGAAGACCGCGGCGGCGGATGCCAAGTCCCACCCGCAGACAGCAACCAGGACAGCCGACCCGAATTGCCCGAACCCCTCGGCCAAGCACCCAGCCACCATGATCGAAGGACGACCCTGGCCGCCCGGACAACCACCACACGACATCGATCACGACGCCCACGGCCACGATCGCCCCGGCGGGCCACCAAGACCCGCCCGCGCGAGTTCGGTGATCAGCGTGGGGCAGCACTGGTCGTGAACCACGACGGCGAGCGCGACGCCAGCGGTCGGTGTGATGTAGATGGGTCGTGAATGCCAACGATGGTGTGGAAGCACCGAATCGGCGCTGGACCATGCGAGGACGGCGGCCAGGAAACATCACCGCGACCACGGCACCTGGCGTCCGGCCTCCAGCTGGACGGAAGGAAGCCGCCCTCCGCGCTGGCCTGACCTGCGGCCGGACGGATCAGCGGACCCGCGTGCGAACAGCAACCAGGACAGCCCAACCCGGATGCCGAACTCTCGGCCGAGCACTCCAAGCCAGCATGATCGAAGGACGACCCTGGCCGCCCGGACGGCCATTACGCGACATCGATCACGAGGGCCACGACCGCGATTGACCCGCGGGTTACCGAGGGCGCGCGTGGGTGTGGGCCGTGCGGTTCCGGGGGCCGGGGCTGCCAGAACCGCACGGGGTTGTGGAGGACGGGGTCAGTCGGTGCGGAGCTCGCGGGCTTCGGCGTTGACGACCAGTTCGGAAAGCTTGGAGCGGAGGCGGTCCTTGAGGTCGGCGGGGGCCAGCTCGGAGCCGCAGCAGCGGGCCACGAGCGCCTTCACCTCCTGCTCGATGCCGAACTCGCGCAGGCAGGGCGAGCACTCGTCGAGGTGGTCGCGGATGAGCGAACGGCGGTCGTCGGTGCACTCGAGGTCGAGGTAGAGATACACCTCGGCGAGGACGGCGCCGCAGTCTGTCTCGTGCGGGTCTCCACAGCTCATCGGACTTAGACCTCGCTCGGCTCAGCGGACGGGGTGCGGGTGAAGCCCCGGTCGGCAGCATAAGTCTCGAGCGAGCGGCGGAGGTTGCGCCGGCCGCGGTGCAGACGGGACATCACAGTGCCGATGGGCGTGTTCATGATGTCGGCGATCTCCTTGTAGGAGAAGCCCTCGACGTCGGCGAGGTAGACGGCGAGCCGGAACTCCTCCGGCAGCGACTGCAGCGCCTCCTTGACGTCGGAGTCGGGCAGCCGGTCGAGGGCCTCGGTCTCGGCGGAGCGCAGGCCGCTGGACGTGTGCGACTCGGCTTCGGCGAGCTGCCAGTCGGTGATCTCCTCCGTGGGCGCCTGGACGGGCTGGCGCTGACGGCGACGGTAGGAGTTGATGTAGGTGTTGGTCAGGATGCGGTAGAGCCAGGCCTTGAGGTTGGTGCCCGTCTCGAACTGGTGGAACGCCGCATACGCCTTGAGGAACGTCTCCTGGACGAGGTCCTCCGCGTCGGCCGGGTTGCGCGTCATGCGCAGGGCCGCCGCATACAGCTGATCGATGAAGGGCAACGCGTCGTGCTCGAACCGGATGCGCTGCTGCACCGCGCTCTCGCTGCTGACCACTCGTGCGACTCCAACCCTCGACCGTCCTGCCGAGGATACGCCGAGTTGCTGAGCGACTTCTGATTTTGTGGCGCCCGTCAACCGCTCACGGGCGATCGGTTGCCAGGACGGATCGGGCTCCGCGTCCGTCGCCGCCGGCCACGACGGGCTGAACAGCAGCTCGCGGATGCGTTGATCCTCGCGCTCAAGTGTTGCCACGAGTTGACTTCCCTCCACAGGCAACGCCTCGGCAGCGTCGCACGCTCCGTGTAACAACCGCGCCACCCCCGCAATTCCTACCCGCCTGCCCCGGCGGCCGGCCTTTTGGATTGGGACCGGCCGGCCACCGGGAACAGGAAGGGCCTGGGAGTTTGCGGAACGACATCGGTCCGCGGTGTGGAGAGTGTGTCCGGTTTGCACCGGTCACATGCTGTTCAACGAGCGGGGTCGGCGGTGGTGACGAACGCCACGGCGATGGCGGCGAGCCGGTCGGGTGCCTTCGACAGCGCATGGGTCTCGCCGGGTAGCACCTCGACGTGGACCGCCGGGCCCGGCGAAGGCACGCCGAAGGCGTCCCGGTCGCCGTTGAGCACGAGGGTCGCCACGCCCGTGCGCAGCTCGTCCGCGCGGGTGACGTCCGGCTTGCCGGGCGGGTGCAGCGGGAAGGCGAGCGCCAGGATGCGGTCGGCGCCGGCCTCGGCCGCGGTGCGGCAGGCGACCCTGGCGCCGCTGGACCGGCCGCCGACGACGAGGGTGTCGATCGCCACCCTGCGGCGCAGTTCGGCGACGACGGCGAGCCAGGCGGCGTCGAGCTGCCTGGCGGGTGCGGGTGGGCGGCGGGCGCCGGCGACCCGGTAGGGCTGCGTCACCATGGCGACGGCCGCCCCGGCGCCGAGCACGGCGGCACGGACCGCCACGAGGTCGACGGCGTCGACGTCACCGCCGGCGCCGTGGCCGAGGACGAGCAGTGTCCCCGTGTACCCCGCCGGGACGTCGAGCGAGAAGCGCGCGACCCCGTGCGGGGTCTCGACCTCCTGCCCGGCGAGCGACCGCTTGGCCCGCGACCTGCTCCGCCGACCAACCGGTGCACCGGAAGAGCCCGCCGGCGCAGCGGAAGAACCAGCAGAAGGGCCGACCGGGGAGCCTGGAGCGGCGCCGGCCGGCCCGTCGGTCAGCCGCTGGCGGCGCCGACCGGATCGCGCCGGTCGGTCGCGGTCCGGCCCACGCGCTGGATCGGCACCAACGGCAGGCATGCCATCGGGCCCATCCGGTGCTCGGCTGCCTGTGACTGGCCCGTCAACGCGGGTTGTGGAGCGTCGCTGCGCCATGCGACGAGCATCGCACGCCGCTCACGCGGCGTGGTCGCTCCCCACACACCGTGGCAGTCGCCGACCTCCAGCGCCCAGGCCAGGCATGCGCCTTGGACGTCGCAGGTGCGGCACAACGCGACGGCAGCGTCGGCGGGCTCGCTCGGGGCCGGAAAGAACGTCTCCGGATCAACTGTCTGGCATGCGCCGCGGGTCCGCCAGGCATCATCGCCCTGTTGCTCGCGCACCGCGCGCAACAGACGCGGATCACGCTTGGCGGCAGCGACCTCATGCGGGCGTGGCATCCTCGCCCGGGTCATACACCCACCTCCCCCGTGGGTCAAACGAACACAAGGCAGGAAAACGTCGGGATGCCCCCATCCGACATTGACCTACCGGCGCTGTGTTCTATCGCACAAACACCTGCAAATACAAGAGTTTTCACGCGGATAGGCAAAACCTGCCGGGGAGGAAATGGACGTACAGCCTAAAAGAGGGTCAGATCGATCGGCTCGACGTCACTCGATCGCAGGGCCGGCGCCGGCACGCGGTCGAGCAAATCACGGCCGTCGTTACGTACGTCACCCACGCGCGCGCCGACCGGGCGGAGCTCCAGCCGCGCGACGTGCTCGGACGGCGTCGGGGCCAGCAGCCGCTCATCGACGGGGGCCGCCAGCCACTCATCCCACCGCGACGGCGGCAGGATCAGCGGCATGCGGTCGTGAATGAGCGCCAGATCGTCCACGGCGGGCGCGGTGATGATGCTGCAGGTGAGCACCCGGTCGTCACCTTTCCCCCACACCGTCCAGATGCCGGCGAACACGCACGGCTCGTCGTCACCGAGCGTCATGAAATACGCCTGCTTGTCCTTGCCGTCCCCGCGTTTCCACTCGAACCAGCCGTCGGCGGGCACGAGGCAGCGCCGCTTCGCGAACGACTGTGCGAACGCCTTCGACTCCGCGACCGTCTCGGACCGGGCGTTGATCATCCGGGCGCCCACCTTGAGGTCGGCGGCCCACGGGGGCACCAGACCCCAGCGGGCGCTGCTCAGGACGCGGCCGTCGGCGGACTGGGAGATGCGCACCACCGGGACCTGGTCCGTCGGGGCGACGTTGTAGTCCGGCTCGAGCCCGTCCGTCTCGTCGGTGGCCTCGAACAGCGCGCTCAGGTCAACGTTGCTGCGGGATGTCGCATACCGACCACACATGCCCAATACGGTACCCGTGACGAATGAGGCATTGTCAGCAGTCGCTACCCAGCGGCACGGGCCGCACACTGAACGCGTGCCTCACCTGACCGCCCCCGTGTCCCTGCCGTGGATCGCACCGACCGCCTCTGCGCCGGTCACCGCCACGGTCCGGCTCCCCGGCTCGAAGTCGATGACGGCCCGGGCGCTGGTCCTCGGCGCGCTGTCCCTGGGCGCCACCACCCTGCGTGGTCCCCTGCGGGCCCGCGACACCGAGCTGATGGCGGCGGGCCTGCGCGCCATGGGCTGCCACGTGTCCACCTCCGACGAGAACCTGTGGGTGCTGCGCCCCCGCCCGTTGCGCGGCCCCGCCCGGATCGACGTCGGCACCGCCGGCACGGTCCTGCGCTTCCTCCCACCGGTCGCCGGGCTCGCCGACGGTGCCGTCACCTTCGACGGCGACGAGCGCAGCCGCACGCGGCCGGTCGCGCCACTGATCGGCGCGCTGCGCACGCTCGGCGCCCGGGTCGACCACGGCGCCGGGCTGCCATTGACGGTGCACGGCATCGGCCGGGTCACCGGCGGCGCGGCGACGATCGACGCGTCGGCCTCCAGCCAGATGCTGTCGGGGCTGCTGCTGGCCGCGCCCGAGTTCGACCGCGGTCTCATCGTGCGCCACGCCGGCCCGCCGCTGCCCCGCGCGCCCCACCTGCGCATGACGGTGCAGATGCTGCGCGCCGCCGGGGCCGGCATCGACGACAGCCGGCCGGACATGTGGGTGGTCGAGCCCGGCCGGCTCAACGGCCGCGCCTGGGACATCGAGCCGGACCTGCTGGGCGCCGCGCCGTTCCTCGCCGCGGCGCTGGTCACCGGCGGCACCGTGACCGTCGCCGGCTGGCCGCGCTCCGGCATCCAGGCCGGCCATCGGCTGCTGGACCTGCTGCGCCAGATGGGCGGCTCACCCTCGGTCACCCGGCAGGGGCTGGTCGTGCGCGGCACCGGCACGGTCCGCGGCCTCACCGCCGACCTGGCCGACGTCGCGGAGCTGGCCCCGGTGCTCGCCGCGCTCGCCACCGTCGCGGACTCCCCGTCGCACCTGCACGGCCTGGCGCACCTGGGCGCCCACGAGACCGACCGGCTCGCCGCGCTCGTCGAGGGCCTGACGGGGCTCGGCGCGGACATCGCCCAGGACCACGACGGCCTGCGGATCCGGCCCCGCCCGCTGCGCGGCGGCACGTTCGCCACGCGGGACGACCACCGCCTCGCGCAGGCCGCCGCCGTCGTCGGGCTCGCCGTCGGCGGGGTGCGGCTGGACGACGTGACATGCACCGCGAAGACACTGCCGGACTTCCCCCGGCTATGGTCAACGATGGTGCACGGTCCGGGCTCGGTTGGAGGACAAGACTGACGCGCAAGCGCGAGTACGACGAGGATGACGTCCGGGTCCGCCCGAGCCGGTCCTCGCGACCCCGCACGCGCACCCGGCCGAAGCACAGCGACGCGGTCGAGGGCTTCGTCGTGGCGGTCGACCGCGGGCGGTACACCTGCCACATCGCCGGGACCGACGCGGTCGTGACCGCCATGCGCGCCCGCGAGCTGGGCCGCCGTGGCGTGGTCGTCGGCGACAACGTCCAGATCGTGGGGGACGTGACCGGGCGGCCCGACACCCTCGCGAGGATCGTGCGCATCGACGACCGCCGGTCGGTGCTGATGCGCACCGCCGACGACGAGGAGGGCTCGACCGAGGGGCGCTTCGAGCGCGTCGTGGTCGCCAACGCCGAGCAGCTCGTGATCGTCAACTCGCTGCACGACCCGCCGCCGCGGACGGGCTTCATCGACCGGTGCCTGGTCGCCGCGTACGACGCCGAGATCGAGCCGCTGCTGTGCCTCACCAAGGGTGACCTGGCGGGCCCGGAGGCGGTGCTGGACTACTACTCCGAGCTGGACCTGCCGTATGTGCTGTGCCGGCCGGGCGAGCCCATCGACGACCTCGTCGCGGCGCTGAGCGGCAAGGTGTCGGTGATGATCGGCCACTCGGGCGTCGGCAAGTCGACGCTGGTCAACCGGCTCGTGCCGGGCACCGACCGGGCGGTCGGCGTGGTCAGCGCCGTCGGCAAGGGCCGGCACACCTCCACCAGCGCCGTAGCGCTGCGCCTGCCGGAACGCAAGAGGAGCGGCGGCTGGATCATCGACACGCCGGGCGTACGGTCGTTCGGCCTGGCGCACGTGTCGGCGGACAGCCTGCTGCACGGGTTCCCCGACCTGGTCGAGGCGTCGACCCGGTGCGCGCCCAACTGCGACCACACCGGCGCCGGCGGCGAGTGCGGCCTGGACATGCTGGTCGCCGAGGGCGGCGCCGACCCGAGGCGGCTCGCCTCGTTCCGCCGCCTCCTCGCATCCAAGGAAGGCACCGCGGAACCCACCGAGCCGACGGACGAGGCCTACGAGGCCTAGACAGCCACCGGCCCACCCGTACGCCAGTAGACGCCGTCGGCGCGGGAGAGCAGCTGGTTGTCGACGAGATAGCGCCGCAGCGCCGCGTGGTCGTCGAACCAGGCCCGCAGCACCGCGTTGACCTCCCGCTCCGGATAGCGCACGCCCGGCTCGAACGACGACGCGATGTGCTCCAGCACCACCAGGCGCTTGCCGTGGGCGGCGGGCATCTGGGTCAGCCGGCCGTCGACGACGAACGTGCGCAGGATCTGGTCGCGCTGGCGGTCGGGGTCCATGGGCTCCGCCGCGGCCGGGGTCGCGGCGTGGGCGCGGACGGACTCCTTGAAGACCTCGACGTCGGCGCGCAGGGCACCGTCTCCGCCGGTCAGCAGCCCGCCCTGCTGCAGCCGGCCGACGGCGGCCGCGACGGCGCGGGCCGGCAGGCCGGTCGCCGCCCCGATCGCGGCGAGCCCCGGCGCTCCGAGCACCACGGCGGCATAGACCCGGAGCCGGTCCTCTTCGGCAAGGAGGCCGCACAGAGCGGCCGGCGAGGTGGTCACAAACGGCGACAGTACTGCCAGAAGGTGGCGATCGTCGGCTAAGTTTCCGCGCATGGCGCGCTACGCGGACGACCTGGCCCTCGCTCACCTGCTTGCCGACACCGCGGACGCGATCGCCGTTCCCCGGTTCCGGGCCCAGGATCTGCACGTGTCGACGAAGCCCGATCTGACGCCCGTGACGGAGGCGGACACGGCGGTCGAGAAGGCGCTGCGGGCGACGCTGCAGCGGGCCCGGCCGCGCGACGGGGTCCTCGGCGAGGAGTACGGAGCGACCGAGGCCGCCGCCGGTCCGGGGACGCGCCAGTGGGTGATCGACCCGATCGACGGCACGAAGAACTATGTCCGCGGGGTACCGATCTGGGCGACCCTGATCGCGTTGATGGAGGGCGCCCAGCCGGTGGTCGGGCTGGTGTCCGCGCCGGCGCTCGGGCGGCGCTGGTGGGGCGCGCTCGGTCACGGAGCGTATGCCGGACGCCACACGGCCGCGGCGACGCCGATCCGGGTGAGCGGCGTCGACCGGCTCGCCGACGCGAGCTTCTGCTACTCGTCGCTGGGCGGCTGGGAGGAGGCCGGGCGGCTCAACGCCATCCTCGACCTGACCCGCCGGACGTGGCGCCAGCGGGCGTACGGCGACTTCTACGGCTACATGCTGCTGGCCGAGGGCGCCGTGGACATCATGGTCGAGCCGGAGCTGTCGCTGTGGGACCTCGCGGCGCTGGTGCCGATCGTGACCGAGGCCGGCGGCACGTTCACCGACCTGCAGGGCGAGCCGGGCCCGGGCGGCGGGAGCGCGATCGCTACGAACGGTCACCTTCACGAGGACGTTCTCACCCGTTTGGGAAACCCCAGATTGTCTGGTTTGTCGGGCTAAACCGAATAGTCCGCATGCCACTCCCCCGAACCGGGTCTATCCTCTCCGGGTGGCATCTTGGAGTTGGCTCTTCCTCGGCGCGATGATCGCTGCCTACGGAGTGGCCAACCTGCTGCAATCCGTAGCCGCCGCACGCACTGACCTGCATCACGGGTTCCACCCGATGCTGCTGCTGCGGCTGGGCCGGCACAAGTCCTACCTCGTCGGCGTCGCGTGCCAGTTCGGTGGTTTCGCGCTCGCGTTCTTCGCCCGCCGGGACCTGCCGCTGTTCCTGGTGCAGTCGGCGATGGCGGCCGGGCTCGGGGTGACCGCGCTGCTCGGCGTCCTCATCCTCAAGTGGCGACTACCCAGGACCGAGCTCGCCCTGCTGGTGCTGCTCGCGTTCGGTCTCGCCGCCCTGGTACTGGCCGCGAAGCCCGCCCCGTCGCGGCAGCTCGGCACGGCGGGCGTGGCCGGGCTCGTCGCCGCGCTCGGGGTGATCGCGGTCATCGGCTTCTTCGCCGGCCGGCTGCACGGCGCGCCCGGCTCGGTGGCGCTCGGCGCGCTGTCCGGGGTGGCGTTCGGGGCCGCGGCCGTCGCGTCCCGCCCGCTCGCTTCCGCCGACAACCTGGGCCAGTTCTTCACCGACCCGCTGTCCTACCTGCTGATCGCCCACTCGCTCGTCGGCCAGCTGCTGCTCGGCCTGGCGATGCAGCGCGGCTCGACCACCGCCGCGGTCGCCGCCATGGACGCTGCCGGCGCGGTGCCCGCCGCCCTGGTCGGCCTGCTCTTCCTCGGCGACGGCGTGTGGCCGGGCAAGGAGTGGCTGGTGGCGGCCGGCTTCGTGCTCACCCTCGGCAGCGTGATCGGGCTCAGCTTCTACGCCGAGCCGCAGCACCACCACCCGATCACCCGCGAGGCGAAGACCCTCGTGCTCAGTGGTTCGCGTGAAAGTGCCAGGCGACCTGCTGGTCGCTCAGTTGTGCCGCAAACACCGCCGGCTCGTCGATGACCCCGGTGAAGTAGTCGTTCGCCGGGCGGTTCGGCCAGCCGGCGAGGCTGATCCCGCCGACCCGCCAGTAGCCGGTCGAGCTCTCCGCGGCGGTCTGCGCGGCGTTCGCGGCGACCAGGTTCCCGTCGGCGTAGAGCCGCAGCCCGGCGGCCCCGACGCTGGCCACCACGTGGTGCCAGGCGCCGTCGGCGTAGGTCGTGCCCGCGGGCGAGCGCAGCGTCACGTATGAGCCTGGGTAGACACCGAACGTCAGCCGGCCGCCGCTGTCGACGTAGAGCAGCCGGTCCCGGGTCCCGCTGTAGCCGGTCGCGGCGGTGCCGAAGCCGACCACCGCGCCGCCCGTCCAGGTGCGGATCCATGCCTCGACCGTGAACGGGCCCGGGTTGCTGACGGTCGTGTTCGAGGACAGGTTCGTGACGCCGCGGTAGCCGGTCGCGGTGCTCGCCGACTGCCCCTGCTGAGTCCCCTGCAGCGCGCCGGGCAGCCCGGCGGTGATCGGGTTCGGCACCACCCCGGGGCCCGGTTCGACGGCGGTGTTCGCGAACAGGTTCGCCACGTCGGAGGCGTTGAGCGCCCTGGCGTAGAGCCGCACGTCGTCGACCGCGCCGCTGAACGCCCCGCCGTAGCCGGCCGCCGTGGTCCGCAGCCGCCCGGCCTGCAGCGCGCCGGCGGCGTTCCAGCGGACGGTGTGGGTGCCGGTGCCGGCGAGGACGTTGTCGACGTACAGCCGCATCGCCGACTGCCCGTCGTAGACACCGACCAGATGGACCCAGGTCCCGGTGCTCACCGCGGCGGTGGAGGCGGCCGCGTCGACGGTGGGCGAGACGACGTCGGTCTGGGTCAGCGCGAACGTCCACCTGCCCGCGGCGTTGACCCCCAGCGTCGCGCCGACGGCGTTGGTGCCGTTGATGCTGACCACGGCGCTGTTCGGGGTGACGGCGGACGGTTCGCCCAGACGGAGAAGCTGACCGCCGTGTCGGTGCGCACGCCCGGCGCGGTGCCGGCCACGACGCCGTCCGCGGTGCCGTCGAGCTGGACCGCGTTGCCCTGCCCGGTGGGGCCGGTGGTCCACGAGGCGCCGCTGCCGGTGCCCTCGTTGACCTGGAAGGTCAGGTAGCTCGCGAGGCCGGTGCCGCCGAGGTCGGCGTTCTTGAGGTAGAGGCGCACCGAGGCGGCGAGGCTGCCGGTGTACGTGATCTTCACGCACGCTGTGCCGGTGCTGCCGGGTTTGAGCCCGGAAGCGGTGAACATCGCCGTCGCCGGCGCGTTGGTGCCGAACGACACGGAGCCGGCGGCCCACGAGTCGACCCCGTCGGTCGTGGTCGCGGAGAACGCCGCGAACGACGCCTGCCACACGAAGACCCCGGCGACGGTGAGGCCGGCGGGCACGCCGACCAGCGGCGTCAATCTGGACAGGTAGCTCATGTCGATGACACTGCGCCCCGTTGGTTGTCGTTCAAGACGGCGATCAGGTTCAGTGCGGTGATCGGCGGCCGATGAGCACGACGTCGTGTTCGAGCTGCTCAGAATCGCCGTGCGGGGCGTCGCCGCCGCGACGCTGGCCTGCGTCGGCGCGATGCTGCTCGCCACGCTCGTGCCGGTGGCGTTCGGCTGGGACAGCCGGGTCGTGCTGACCGGCTCGATGCGGCCCAGGATCGCGCCCGGCACGCACAGATGATCGCCCTCGGCCGGCAGGCCCGGACGACCGGCGCGCCTCCCCGGCACGCGGCGGGGCGGGCCGGAGGGCACCGGACGTCAGGCGTTCGGGCGACCCGGGTGGCAACTCAGAGGACCCGACCCGCACCCCGGTAATTGTTCAGACCTTCACCGCGCGACCGATCTGGTCAATCGCGGGGGGAATTTCCTGACGACGGCGAGCGGAATGGAGGCGGACTTGCTGACACGCACGCTCAGCACCTGGTTCGCGGCCTGGATGGCGCTGCTCACCGTGGCGTTCTACCTGTGGCCCGGCCAGCACATGCTCTGGTGGGGCGCGATCGGCCTGTCCAGCACCATCGGCGTCGTCGTCGGCGTGGCCGTGCACCGCCCCCGGCGCCGCTGGCCGTGGTACCTGCTCGCCGCCGCGCTCTTCACGTTCGGCTCCGGCGACTTCGTCTACAACCTGCTCACCGACGTGTTCGGGATGACCAACCCGTTCCCTTCGGTCAACGACGTGCTGTACCTGGCGATGTACCCCCTCGTCGCGGGCGGCCTGCTCGGCTTCATCCGGTCCAGGACCGGCCGCAACGACCGCGACAGCCTGCTCGACGCCGCCACGCTCACCATCGGCATCGCCCTGCTGGCGTGGATCTTCCTGATCGACCCGTACGTGCGCAGCACCGAGCTGACGCTGGTGCAGAAGCTGGTCTCCATCGCGTATCCCCTCGGCGACGTGCTCACCCTCGCGGTGTTCGCCCGCCTGATCACCGGCGGCGGGCGGCGCAGCCCGTCGATCGTCATCCTCGGCACCGGCACCGCCGGACTGCTCGTCGCCGACGTCGTGTACGGCCTGATCCAGCTCAACGGCGACTGGCACGTCGGCGGCCCCACGGACCTCGGCTGGGTGCTCTGCTACTCGGCATGGGCCGCGGCCGCGCTGCACCCGTCGATGGTGGAGCTCACCGAGCCGGCCCGGTCCCGGCCGGGCGAGGTCGGCGTGCGCCGGATCGCGCTGCTCGGCGCCGCGTCGCTGATCGCGCCCGGGGTGCTGCTGGTCGAGGCGAGCCTCGGCACGGTCCGCGACGCGGCCGTCATCGCCGTCATGTCCGGCCTCATGTTCGTGCTGGTGCTCACCCGCCTCGCCGGTGTCATGGGCAACCACCGCCAGTCGATGGCCCGCGAGCGGGAGCTCCGCGAGGCGACGACCACGCTGGTGTCGGCCGCCGACACCGCGGAGACGCTCGCCGCCGTGCGGCACACCGTGGACCGGCTGCTGCCGGAAGGGGTGGTCCACACGGTCGCGCTGGTGCGCGCCGAGCGGGTCGACGAGCCGGGGCTGGTCCGCGTGTCGGGCCTGGACCCGGACGTCCGGGAGCTGCTGCGCGGCTACAGCTCGGCGCTGCGCCACCCGATGGGCATCGAAGGCATGCTGTACGTGGGCGCGCCGACGGAGGCGCTGCAGTCGCTGCAGACCGTGTTCGAGGTGCTCGCCTCGCAGGCGGCGATGGCCCTGGAGCGCATGACGCTGACCGCCGAGGTCAACCGGCGCAGCAGCGAGGCATACTTCCGGACCCTGATCCACAACACGTCCGACGTGATCCTCATCGTCGACGAGCACGACCTGATCCAGTACTGCAGCCCCTCCGCCGGCACCGTGTTCGGCGACGAGCGGCTCGCCGGCTACGAGCTGTGGGAGTTCGTCGCCGCCGACGAGCGGGCCCGCCTCGCCGAGCTGCTCGCCCAGGTCCGTGGCGGGGTGCACGCGCACAACCAGATGGACCTGCGCGCGGAGCGCGTCGACGGCGCCGGCCTCATGGTCGAGGTCGACTGCCGCGACCTGCGCGACGACCAGACCGTCGGCGGCCTGGTGCTCACGGTGCGGGACGTGACCGAGCGCCGGCAGCTGGAGGAGCAGCTGATCCGCCAGGCGTTCCACGACTCGCTCACGGGCCTGGCCAACCGGGTGCTCTTCCAGGACCGGGTGGAGCAGTCCGTGGCCCGGTCCAAGCGCGACGAGAGTCTGGTCGGCGTCCTGTTCATCGACCTGGACGACTTCAAGATCGTCAACGACACGCTGGGGCACGCCGTCGGCGACGCGCTGCTGATCGCGGTCGGCGAGCGGATCACCGGGGCGCTGCGCGACACCGACACGGTCGCCCGGCTCGGCGGCGACGAGTTCGCCGCGCTGATCGAGACCGACTCGATGTCCGACCTGGAGCTCGCGGCGGAGCGGATCGTGCTCGCGCTCGCCGAGCCGTTCGAGATCGCCGGCCAGGACGTCAACGGCATCTCCAGCGTCGGGCTGTCCACCACCGTCGACGCGAGCTCCGCCGAGGAGCTCATGCGCCAGGCCGACCTCGCCCTGTACGTGGCGAAGGGCGCCGGCAAGGGCCAGTGGCGGCGCTACCAGTCGGACCTGCACACGGCGGTGCTCGAGCGGCTGGAGCTGCGCGCCGCGCTCGACCAGGCGGTCAAGGAGCAGCAGTTCGTGCTCCAGTACCAGCCGATCGTGGACCTGGAGACCGGCTCGCCGCTGGGCTTCGAGGCACTCGTCCGGTGGAACCACCCGACGAGGGGAATGATCGCGCCCGGCCACTTCATCGAGGTGGCCGAGGAGAGCGGCCTGATCGTGCCGATGGGGCGGATGGTACTCCAGCAGGCGCTCAACACCGTCGGCCGGTGGCAGCGCTCCTCGGCGCCGGGCGCATTGCGGTACATCAGCGTCAACGTCTCCGTCCGGCAGTTCCGCACCCCCGGCTTCGTCGAGGAGGTCCGGCAGCTGCTGCGGGCCTCGGGCGTGGAGCCCGGCACGCTGCTGCTGGAGATCACCGAGAGCCTGCTGCTGCGCAACGACGAGCAGGTCAAGGCCGACTTCGACGCGCTGCGGGCGATGGGCGTCCGGCTCGCGATCGACGACTTCGGCACCGGCTATTCGTCGCTGTCGTACCTGCAGCACATGCCGATCGACGTGCTCAAGATCGACAAGTCGTTCATCGACGACATGCTGGAGTCCAAACAGCAGCGGGCGGTCGTCACCGCCATCGTCACCCTCGCCCAGACGCTCGACCTCGCGGTCGTGGCCGAGGGCGTCGAGGAGTCCGCGCAGGCGCTCGCCCTGCGCGACATGGGGTGCCCGTACGGCCAGGGCTACCTCTTCGCGAAGCCGCTCTCCGAGCGGGACGCCTTCGCCATGATCCCCAAAGCGGCACCTTTCGCCGCGATGGCCTGAAACACCGTTTCACCAGCGCGGCGACCCCGCCGCAGTGCAGCAGGTCACCCAACCGGACAGCAACCGCGCCGGACCGGATGACGCACCAATTGCCCGTTGCAATGGATTGCGACACCCCTTCAACCGAAAGGCAGGACGAATGACCGTCAGCCCGATGCACAGCACCAAGGCCAGCTACATCCGCCGTGACGGGCGGTGGGCCGACCTCGAGCGCCTGCGCACGAGCAGCCCGATGTACGACGCCACGATCGAGGAGATCAACGGCCGCCGCATCCGGGTCGGCCAGCACTGGCTGTCGGACTTCGCCTCCTGCAACTACCTCGGCTTCGACCTGGAGCCGGAGATCATGGACGCGGTCGACCCGTACATCCGCACCTGGGGCACCCACCCCAGCTGGTCGCGGCTGCTGGGCAACCCGAAGCCGTACATCGAGATCGAGGAGCGCCTCACCGAGCTGCTCGGCGCCCCCGACACGCTGCTGCTGCCGACGATCACCCACATCCACATGTCGGTGATCCCGATCCTCGCCGGCCAGGGCATGATCTTCCTGGACTCGCAGTCGCACAAGACGATCTACGACGGCTGCATGTACGCCAAGGGCCTCGGCGCGACCGTCACCCGCTTCCGCGCCAACGACCCGGAGCACCTCGAGGAGCTGCTGAAGGCGGCGCCGGCCGGCGTCACCCGCCTGGTCGCGATGGACGGCGTCAACTCGATGACCGGCCTCGCCCCCGACCTGGCCCGCTTCGCGCAGGTCTGCCGCGAGAACGACGCGCTGCTCTACGTCGACGAGGCGCACGGCTTCGGCGTCATCGGCGAGCGCACCCCGGACGAAACCTCGCCCTACGGCTCCCGCGGCAACGCGATCGTCAAGTACGCCGGCGAGACCTACGACAACATCGTGCTGGTCGGCGGCTTCTCCAAGTCGTACTCGTCGCTGATGGCGTTCCTGGCGCTGCCGACGTGGCTGAAGAACCACCTCAAGGTCGCCGCCCCGCCGTACCTGTACTCGGGCCCGTCGCCGACGGCGTCGCTCGCCACCGTCATGGCCGGCCTCGACGTCAACGACAAGCGCGGCGACGAGATCCGCGCCGACCTGTACCGCAAGACGATGCACGTGCTCGACCACGTCCGGGCACTCGGCCTGTACACGCCGAACACCGGCACCACGCCCATCATCGAGCTGCCCCTGGCGGAAGGCCAGGACATCCAGGCGATCGGGCAGTTCCTCTGGGACCGGGGCATCTACGTCACCCTGGCCGCCTACCCGCTGGTCCCGCGCGACCAGGTCGGCTTCCGCGTGCAGGTGACCGCGGCGAACACGTACGAGGAGCTGGACCAGCTCAACGTCGTGCTCTCCGAGCTCGCCGACCGCCAGCAGCTGCGCGACGCGGCCTGATGGCGAAGCACCGCGCCCCGCGGCAACTTCCGGGCCTGCTCGTCCCCCTCCGGCAGCGGGAGTTCCGCCTGCTGTGGACGGGGATGAGCACCTCGCTGATCGGCGACGGCATCCTGCTCGTCGCCCTGGCCTGGCAGGTGTACGCGCTGTCCGGCGCGCCCGCGGCGATGTCCGTCGTCGGGTTCGCCCTCTCGCTGCCCCAGGTCGCCACGCTGCTGTTCGGCGGGGTGATCAGCGACCGGTTCGACCGGCGGAAGATCATGCTGTGCACCGACCTGGTGCGGGGCGCGGTGCTCACCGTCCTGACGGTGCTCAGCCTGACCGGCGTGGTCCAGGTGTGGCACATCGTGGGGCTCGTGGCGGTCTACGGGGCCGCCTCGGGCTTCTTCGGCCCGGCCTTCGACTCGATCGTGCCGCAGCTGGTGCCGGAGGACGACCTGGTCCAGGCGAACGCCCTCGACCAGTTCGTCCGGCCGGCGGCGCTGCAGATGGCCGGCCCCTCAATCGGCGGCATCCTGATCGCGATCGGGGGTAGCGGGTTGGCGTTCGCGTTGGACGCGGTCACGTTCGCGATCTCCGCGACCTGCCTGTGGCTGATGCGGCCGGTGCGCAACGAACAGGGTGACGAAGCCGCGGGCTCGGTCTGGGAGGAGTTCAAGGAGGGTATGAACTACGTCCGCGGCAACGTGTGGCTATGGGGCACCTTCCTCGCCGCGACCTTCGCCTACCTGCTCTTCATCGGCCCGACCGAGGTCCTGCTGCCGTTCGTGGTGAAGAACGAGCTGCACGGCACCGCCGGCGACCTCGGCCTGGTGCTCGCCAGCGGCGGCATCGGGGCGATCGCGGCGGCCCTGATCGTCGGCCAGCGTGGCGTACCGCGCGGCTACATGCCCTTCATCTACATCACCTGGACGCTCGCCACCCTCGCCGTCGCGGGCTACGGCATGGCGACCGCCTCCTGGCACCTCGCCATCGCGTGTGCCCTGGTCAACGGCCTGGAAGCGGCCGGCACGATCGCCTGGGCGACGGCGAAGCAGAAGCTCGTGCCGGAGGAGCTGCTCGGCCGGGTGTCCAGCGTCGACTGGTTCATCTCGATCGCCCTCGTGCCGCTGTCCTACGCGATGGCCGCCCCCGTGGCCTCGGCGATCGGCGTGCAGAACACCCTCGTGGGCGCGGGCGTCCTCGGCGCGATCGTCACCTTCGCGTTCCTCTTCCTGCCGGGCATGCGCTCGCCCAGACAACTGGTGGTGAGCCCGTCATGAGCGACCCGATCGAGATGGTGGACCGGCTGGGAATGGCGTTCCTCTCGCAGGATGTCGCCGCTGTACTGGCGTGCTTCGTCCCCGACGACGACATCACGTACGTGGGCAGCGAGGCCGGCGAGTCCGCGACCGGTCGCATCTCCGTCGAGAAGCTCCTCGAGACGCTCTTCGCCCGGCCGGAGTCATACAGCTGGCAGGCCACCGCGGCGACGGTGCACTCGGTGCCCAGCGGCGCGTTCGTCCTCGCCGAGGCCGACGGCAGCGAGCACCACCCGGACGGGTCGGTCACCCCGTTCCCCTACCGGGTGACGGGCCTGCTGTCCCGGCGCGCGTCAGGGGTCTGGCTGTGGCGCGCTGTACAGGGTGCCGAACCTACCTGACGCAGACTAACAGTGTTAGTTTCATGGGCATGCGTGCCGTCTACTTCGCCGCCGCGCGGCGGACCCCCATCGGGAAGCTGCGCGGCGGCCTCAGCCATGTCCGCCCCGACGACCTCGCCGCCACCGTGATCCGGACGCTGGTCGAGGGCATCGACCCCGCCCGCGTCGACGAGGTCTACTGGGGCGCCGCCAACCAGGCCGGCGAGGACAACCGCAACGTCGCCCGCATGGCCGTGCTGCTCGCCGGGCTGCCCGAGTCGGTGCCCGGCGCGACCGTCAACCGGCTGTGCGCGTCCGGCATGGAGGCGGTGACCGTCGCCGCCCGCACCATCGCCGCCGGGGAGGCCGACGTGGTCGTCGCCGGCGGGTCCGAGTCGATGAGCAGGGCGCCGTTCGTGCTCCCCCGGCCCGACGACGCGCTGCCGCACGCGATAGCCCTCGCCGACACCCGCCTCGGGTGGCGCCTCACCAACCCGCTCATGAAGGACCTGCACGGCGTCCTGAGCATGGGCGAGACCGCCGAGGAGGTCGCCGCCCGCTACCACGTGTCCCGCGACCGGCAGGACGCGTTCGCGCTGCGCAGCCACCAGCTCGCCGCTCTCGCCCGGGACGCCGGCGACTTCGCCGACGAGATCATCCCCGTCGACGGGGTCGTTTCAGACGAAGGCATCCGCGCCGACACCAGCCTCGCCAAGCTCGGCAACCTGAAGCCGGTCTTCAAGGCGGGCGGCACGGTCACCGCCGGCAACTCCTCCCCGCTCAACGACGGCGCCGCCGGCCTGCTCCTGGTCAGCGAGGAGGCGCTGGGCGAGCTCGGCCTGGAGCCGCTCGGCCGCTACGTCGCCGGCGCCTCCGCCGGCGTGCACCCCGACGTGATGGGCATCGGCCCCGTCCCCGCCACCGCCCGGGTTCTCGCCCGCAGCGGCTGGAAGCTCGGCGACGTGCAGTCCGCCGAGCTCAACGAGGCCTTCGCCGCGCAGGCGCTCGCCGTCACCGACCAGCTGGGGCTCGATCCCGACCTGGTCAACCCGTCCGGCGGCGCGATCGCCCTCGGCCACCCGCTGGGCTGCTCCGGCGCCCGCATCCTGACCACCCTGCTGCACCGCATGCGCCGTACCGGCGCCACCCGCGGCCTCGCCACCATGTGCGTCGGCGTCGGGCAGGGTTCCGCCGTCCTCGTGGAGAACTGACATGTCGCGATTCAACGGAAAGGTCGCTCTGGTGACCGGGGCCGCGCAGGGCATCGGCCTGGCGACGGCCCGCCTGCTCGCCGCCCAGGGCGCCCGCGTCGCGCTGCTCGACCTGGACGCGTCCCGCGTCCCCGACGGCGTCGGCACCGCGTACTCCTGCGACGTCACCGACCAGGGCGCGGTCGACCGCACCTTCGACCGCGTCGTCGAGGACCTCGGCTCGCTCGACATCCTCGTCAACAACGCCGGCATCACCCGCGACAACCTGCTCTTCAAGATGCCGTTCGAGGAGTGGGAAGCGGTCCTCACCACCAACCTGACCAGCATGTTCCTGTGCTGCCACGCCGCGCAGCGGCACATGGTGCCGGCCCGCTCCGGCCGCATCGTCAACCTCAGCAGCCGCTCCGCGCTCGGCAACCGCGGCCAGGCCAACTACGCCGCGGCCAAGGCCGGCGTCCAGGGCCTCACCGCGACCCTGGCGATCGAGCTCGGCCCGTACAACATCACCGTCAACGCCGTCGCGCCCGGCTACATCGCCACGCCGATGACCGCCGCCACCGCGTCCCGCGTCGGCAGCACCCCGGAGGACCACCAGAAGGAGGTCGCCGCCCGCACCCCGCTGCGCCGGGTCGGCCAGCCGGAGGAGGTCGCCGCCGTGATCGCGTTCCTCGCCAGCGACGAGGCCTCCTACGTCTCCGGCCAGACCCTCTACGTCAACGGCGGCGCCCGCTAAGGCGTGTTTGGTCACTGGGGTCAGAGCCATTCGTTGATCGCGGCGATGGTGACGGTGGCCTGGTAGCGCACCGCCCACTTCTCGAAGCGGGTGGCCATGCCGCGGTTGCGTTTCAGCTGGTTGATGCCGCACTCCACCGCATGACGCTGCTTGTGGAGCTCCGGGTCGAAGGCCGGTGGGCGACCGCCCTTCGACCCGAGCTTGCGCCGGTTCGCGGCATGGTCGGCCTTGATCGGGATCGTCGCCCGGATACCGCGCCGACGCAGGTAGGCACGGTTCGCCTTCCCGGCGTCTGCCTTGTCGGCCAAGACCCGGTCCGGGCGAGTCCGCGGCCGGCCGCCACCGAGGCGCGGCACCCGGATCCGCCACCGGATCCCGTCGATCAACTGCCGTCTGCTCCACTTCGGCGGCCGCCCACGCACCGACACCGCAGGCAGCTCCACGGCCAGAACCGCCCACCGCGCGTCGCTGAGGTCACGCCGCCTCGCCACCGCGACGCCGGCCACGAGGTCTCCGGTATGAAGGTTTGCTCGGTCGCCAACCCACTTACCGGAGACCTCGCCGTCTATCGACTACCGCCACGCCGACGTGGAGCCGGCTTACCAAACACGCCTTAGCCGGCCCGTAACGTAACAGAACCTTAAAGAGCGCAACGCTACGACCTGCGCACATAGAGGTACTTCTTTTGTGAAAGAAACTTAACTGATACAGTCCCTGCCCATCGATCCCATCGATGTGGAGGGCTCGCTATGAGAGCGCAACGTCGAACATTTGCCCTGATTGCCGGCGCGGCGGTGACGCTAGTGGCGGGCATGGTCATGGCCACCGTCACCCAGGCGGAGGCCGCCAGCAACGCCGCCGCCGCCGTCGCGTGCTCGGCGCCCGCGTGGGCGGAGGGCAACACCTACACGGCCGGCACGCAGGTCACCTACGGCGGCAAGCTGTACCAGGCGCTGGTCACGCACACCGCGTACGTGGGTGCGGGCTGGAACCCGGCGTCGACCCCGTCGCTGTGGAAGGACCTCGGCGCGTGCACCGGCGGCACGCCCAGCACAAGCCCGAGCGCGAGCAGGAGCCCCAGCACCAGCCCCAGCGCCAGCCGGAGCCCCAGCACCAGCCCGAGCGCGAGCAAGAGCCCGAGCAGCAGCCCGTCCACGTCGACGTCGCCGGGCGGCAGCACCTGCGCGGTGAAGTCGCGGCCCGCCGGGAAGGTCCTGCAGGGCTACTGGGAGAACTGGGACGGCGCCTCGAACGGCGTGCACCCGGGCATGGGCTGGGTCCCGATCACCGACGCGCGGATCAAGCAGCACGGGTACAACGTCATCAACGCCGCATTCCCCGTGATCCGGTCCGACGGCACCGTGCTGTGGGAGGACGGCATGGACGCCGGCGTCAAGGTGTCCACGCCCGCCGAGATGTGCGCGGCGAAGGCCGCCGGCGCGACGATCCTCATGTCGATCGGTGGTGCGGCGGCCGGCATCGACCTGAGCTCCAGCGCCGTCGCCGACCGGTTCGTCGCGACGATCGTGCCGATCCTCAAGACCTACAACTTCGACGGCATCGACATCGACATCGAGACCGGGCTCACCGGCAGCGGCAACATCAACACGCTGTCGACGTCGCAGGCGAACCTGATCCGGATCATCGACGGCGTGCTCGCGCAGATGCCGTCGAACTTCGGCCTGACGATGGCGCCGGAGACGGCGTACGTGACCGGCGGCAGCGTCACCTACGGCTCGATCTGGGGCTCGTACCTGCCGATCATCAAGAAGTACGTCGACAACGGCCGGCTGTGGTGGCTGAACATGCAGTACTACAACGGCAGCATGTACGGCTGCGCCGGTGACTCCTACTCGGCCGGCACCGTGCAGGGCTTCCAGGTGCAGACGAACTGCCTCAACAGCGGCCTCACCATCCAGGGCGTCACGATCCGGGTGCCCTACGACAAGCAGGTCCCCGGCCTGCCCGCCCAGACCGGTGCGGGTGGCGGCTACATGAGCCCGTCGCTGGTGTCACAGGCGTACAACACCCAGCTCAAGGGCCTGATGACCTGGTCGATCAACTGGGACGGCTCGAAGGGCTGGTCCTTCGGCGACAACGTGAAGTCGCTGCAGGGCCGCTAACCGGCGGCAGCCGCCGCCACGACGCCCGCCGCGATGAGCGACAGATCGGCAGCGGTCGTCACGTACGGCGGCATCGTGTAGATCAGATCGCGGAACGGCCGCAGCCACACCCCGTGCGCTGCGGCCGCCCGCGTCGCCGCCACCATGTCCACCTCGTGGTCGAGCTGGACGACACCGATCCCGCCGAGGACCCGTACATCGGCGACACCCGGCATCTCGCGGGCCTCCTCCAGACCGGAGGAGAGCACCGTCTCGATCCGCTTCACGTCGCCCTGCCAGTCGCCGCCGAGGAGCAGGTCCACCGACGCCCCGGCGACCGCGCAGGCCAGCGGGTTGGCCATGAACGTGGGGCCGTGCGCCAGGACCGGCACGCTCCCCTGCGAGATGCCGTCGGCGACCTCGGCGGTGCACAGGGTCGCGGCGAGCGACAGGTACCCACCGGTGAGCGCCTTGCCCAGGCACATCACGTCGGGCGAGACCCCGGCGTGGTCGGCGGCGAACAGCGCGCCGGTGCGGCCGAACCCGGTCGCGATCTCGTCGAAGATCAGCAGGACGTCCGCGTCGCGGGTCGCGTCCCGCAGCACCCGCAGGTACTCCGGCGCGTGGAAGCGCATCCCGCCGGCGCCCTGCACGACCGGCTCGACGATCACCGCCGCGAGCTCGTGCGCGTGCTCGTGGATGAGCGCGGTCAGCGCCGCCGCGTAGGCCGGGTCGAACGCCGCCGGCGGCTCCGGCGCGAACACCTGCGCCGGCAGCACCCCCGTCCACAGGCTGTGCATCCCGCCGTCGGGGTCGCAGACCGACATCGGGTGGAAGGTGTCGCCGTGGTACCCGCCGCGCCAGGTCAGCAGCCGGCGCTTCGCGGGGCGGCCCAGCGAACGCTGGTACTGCAGGCACATCTTCACCGCGACCTCGACCGACACCGACCCCGAGTCGCTGAAGAACACGTGCCGCAGCGGCTCCGGCGTCAGCTCGACGAGGCGCGCCGCGAGCGAGACCGCCGGCTCGTGCGTGAACCCGCCGAACATCACGTGGCTCATCCGGCCGAGCTGCCCCAGCGCGGCCGCGTCGAGGACCGGGTGCCGGTACCCGTGGATCGCCGACCACCACGACGCCATCCCGTCGACCAGCTCGTCGTGGCCCTCGAACGGCTCCGCCAGGCGGATCCGCACCCCCTCCGCCGAGGCCGCGACGAGCGGGGCGCTCCGCCCGGGCATCGGCCCGTACGGGTGCCAGACGTGCGCCCGGTCCAACGCCAGCAGCTCCTCGACACGCATGCAGCGACCCTATCGACGCCGGCCGGAGGACTGGTGCCGGGTTGGTATCCTGCCGCTCCATCATGGACAGCGACAGCGCGGCGGTCCTGGCGACCGCGTCGAGGGTCGAGAGCGTCGACGAGCTCGCCGAGCTCTTACGGCACCTGCGCCGGCGGCAGGCCCGGCGGCGGGGCGAGCCACCGCTGACCTATCGCGAGCTCGCGGGCCGCACCGGCTGGTCCCACGGCAGCATCGGCGGCTACCTGACCGGCAAGATCGTCCCACCGGCGGACCGCTTCGACGAGCTCGTCCAGCTGCTCGACGTGGCGCCGGAGGAGCTCGGCGCGCTCGCCGACGCCCGTGACCGCGTCGAGGAGCACGCCCGGGCCGACGCCCGCGACCGCGTCGAGGAACACGCCCGCACCGACGCCCGCGACCGCGTCGAAGAGCATGCCCGCACCGACGGGCCGGGCCCGGCGGCGCAGGCCGCCGACCCGTCCGTGCCGCACCAGCTGCCGGCCGCGCCGGACGCCTTCACCGGGCGGGCCGCGGCGATCGCGCGGCTCGACGCGGCCGTCAACGGGGCTACCGAGGGCGGCACCGTCGTCGTCATCGGCACCGCGGGGGTCGGCAAGACCGCGCTCGCGGTGCACTGGGCGCACCGGGTCATCGAGCGGTTCCCGGACGGCCAGCTGTACGTGAACCTGCGGGGGTTCGGCGCGGGCGCGGAGGTGACCGCGGACGAGGCGCTCCGGGCGTTCCTCACCGCCCTCGGCGTCACGCCCGACCAGGTCCCGGCGGAGCTGGACGCGAGGATCGGGCTCTTCCGCAGCCTCCTGACCGGCCGCCGGGTCCTCGTCGTGCTCGACAACGCCGCCCACGCGGAGCAGGTCCGGCCGCTGCTGCCCGGCAGCTCCGGCAGCCTCGCCCTGGTCACCAGCCGCAACCAGCTCGCCGGGCTGGTCGCCACCGACAGCGCCGTGCCCGTCACCCTCGACCTGCTCACCGCCGGGGAGACCCGGCGGCTGTTCGCCACCCGGATCGGCGCCGCCCGCGTCGAGGCCGAGTCCGCCGCCGTCGACGCGATCGCCGCCACCTGCGCCCGGCTGCCTCTCGCGCTGGTGATCGTGGCCGCCCGCGCCGCCGCGCACCCGGACCTGCCGCTCGGCGTCCTCGCGCACGAGCTGCGGACCGAGCGGGTGCTGCACGACGCCGGCGTGCGGCCGGTGTTCGACTGGTCGTACCAGCGGCTGAGCGCCCCCGCCGCCACGCTCTTCCGGCGGCTCTCCCTCGCCCCCGGCCCCGACGTGGGCCGGGACGCCGCGGCCGCGCTGCTCGGCGAGGTCCACGGGGAGCCGGCCGGCGCGTGGCGGGCCCTCGCCGAGCTCACCCACGCGAGCCTGCTCACCGAGCACGCGCCCGGCCGGTTCGTCGCGCACGACCTCCTCCGCGCGTACGCCGCCGAGCTGTCCGGCACCCTCGACGACCCGGCCGACCGGGACGCCGCCACGGTGCGGCTCCTGGAGCACTCCCTGCACACCGCGCACACCGCGGCGCTGCTGCTCGACCCGCACCGCACGCCGCTGCCGGGCCTGCCCGCCGCCGCCGCGCCCGGCACGGAGGCGCAGGCGCTCGCCTGGTTCGCCGTGGAGCATCACACACTCCTCGCCGCCGTCCGGGAGGCCGCCGCCACCGGCCACGACGGCCACGCGTGGCGGCTCGCGTGGACGCTCGTGGACCACCTCGACCGGCGCGGCCACTGGCCGGACCTGCTCGCCGCGCAGCGGGTCGCCCTGGCGTCCGCGCGGCGGGCCGGCGACGTCGCGGGCGAGGCGGTCAGCGCCCACCAGCTCGGGCGGGCCTGCATCCGGATGGGCGACTACGACGCCGCCACCACCCACCTGGAGCTGGCCCTCGACCGGTACGGGCACGTCGGCGACGACGCCGGCCGGGCCCGCGTCCACGGCAACCTCGGCTTCATCGCCGACCGGCAGGCCCGCCCCCGCGACGCGATCGGGCACCTGCTGCGCTCCCTCGACCTCCTGCGCGCCACCGGCGACCAGGCGGGGCAGGGCTCGGCGCTGGCGAACCTCGGCTGGTTGTACGCCGCGTCAGGCGAGCACCGGGAGGCCCTCGACCACTGCCATCAGGCCCTCGAGCTGCAGCAGCGGATCGGGGACCGCACCGGCGAGGCCTACAGCTGGGACAGCATCGGCTTCATCCACCACCAGCTCGGCGAGCACGAGCCGGCCGTCGAGTGCTACCGGCAGGCCCTGGAGCTGTGGCGGGAGATCGGCGACCGCTACGGCGAGTCGGAGACCCAGACCCACCTGGGCGACCTGCACCGGGCGGCGGGCGCCGACGCGGAGGCCCGCGCCTGCTGGCTCGCCGCCCTCGCCATCCTCGAGGACCTCGGCCACCCCGACGCCGACCAGGTCCGCGCCCGGGTGGCCTAGCGCCCGGCTCAGCGGTGGGTCAGGTCGGCGCAGCCGGCCTCGCCCGGCAGCAGCGGGCGGAACGTCACCTGCCAGTTCGAGCCGGCCGACGACCACGGGGTCCGGGAGTTGGCCTTCCCGGCGGCGGCCAGGATCTGGGCGCCCTGCCCGTCGGTGGCGCTCACGCAGTGCACCCCCGGCCGGTCCGCGACCGGCTCGCCGGGCAGCGCCGGACCCGGCCACGCCACCGGCGCCTGCGGCGGCAGGCCCTCGTCACCGCCCGCCTCGGTCCACTGGACGGCGACGGCCGCGACGCCCGCCGCCGGATACGCCGCCGACTCCGACACCGCGCCCTTGCCCAGCGTCGACGGCAGGTCGGTGAGCGCCTCCACGAGGCGCTTGAGCCGGTCCCGGGCGGCGCGCTGCGGGCCGGACAGCTCGTCCTCGCCGATGCCGAGCGCCGGGACGTCACTGACCTGCTCGCCGGCGGCGGTGCGGACCATGATGTGCGTGGTGGGCGCGTCGGCCACGTTGGGCATGCCGAAGTCGGCCTGCTTGCCCACGCCCGCGTCGACCGCCCGGTCGACCAGCTTCGCCACGTCGGCGGTGCTGATCCGCTGCAGCTGCACATTCGGCAGGGCGGGGCCGGGATAGATCTCGATCACGGGCCCGTTGGTGACGACCCGGCCGTCGCCATACACGCTCAGCGTCGGCACCTCCGTGACGGTCATCGCGACCGGGACCAGCCCGCCGGAGACGTCGACGCGCAGGACGAGGTCGTCGGCGCCGTACGAGCCCGCCGAGGTGCCGCCACCGGCCGGTTCGGCGCCGCAGCCGACGGCCATGAACAGGGGAAGCGCCAGGGTGGCGGCGAGCACGCGCAGCTGTGTCATACCGGCTCTGACGCACCGGGCCACCCTCCGGTTCCGCCCTCGGGTGAGGTTGCCCCCGGCGGCGGTGGGCAGAGCGCCACCATGCCACCAGCGAAAACCACCACGCCAGCCACGGCGAAAACCAGCACGCAGGCAGCTTCGAAGAAGAAAGGCAGCCAGCCCTGGCTGCACCAGCAGAGCACCGAGATCCAGCGGTTCGGCACCGTACGGCAGTTCCCGGTCGCGCTGTCTGCGGAGACCCGGATGTACTCCTGCGAGCGGCTCAACCAGATCCTCGCCGACACCCAGATCCTGTTCGCGCTCTACAAGAAGCACCACTGGCTGATGCGCGGCCCGACCTTCTACCAGCTGCACCTGCTGCTCGACAAGCACGCCGGTGAGCAGCTGGAGCTCGTCGACGCGGTCGCCGAGCGGGTGCAGACCCTGGGCGGCATCGCGGTCGGCGACCCGCGGCACGTCGCGGAGCTCACCCGGGTGCCGCGGCCGCCGGACGGGGCCGAGGAGGTGCCGGCGATGCTGTCGCGCCTGCTCGAGGCGCACGAGATGATCCTGACCGAGGCGCACGACGCGGCGGCGAAGACGGGCGCGATGGGCGACGACGGCACCAACGACATGCTGGTCTCCGCGGTGATCCGCACCGGCGAGCTGCAGGCCTGGTTCCTGGCCGAGCACCTCGTCGACACCCCGCTCGTCCGGACGGAGGAAGCCGCCAGGACCAGGCGTTGATGGAAGGAGATACCGTGTCGACGTGACGAGGCAATCCGACTCGCAGTTGGGCGTCGACCTGGGGACCACCCACACGGTTGCGGCGCTGACCGCTGCCGACGGTCGCAGCCAGCCCCTGCTCTTCGACGCGAGCTTCCTGCTGCCGTCGTCGGTGTTCGCGGAGGTCGACGGGCACCTGCTCACCGGCAAGGACGCCGAGCGCAGCGCCCGCCTGGACCCGAGCCGCTTCGAGCCCAACCCGAAGCGCCGCATCGACGACGGCACGGTGCTGCTCGGCCCCCGCGACTATCCGGTGTCGGACCTGCTCGCGGCCGTCCTGCGGCGCACCGCCGACGAGGCGTCGCGGGTGCTCGGCATCATGCCTGTGCGCACCGTGCTCACCTATCCGGCCAACTGGGCGACCCACCGCCGGTCCGTCCTGGCCGACGCCGCCGCGCGCGCCGGCATGCCCGCCCCGATCCTCGTGCCCGAGCCGATCGCGGCCGCCGCCTACTTCACCACCGTCATGGGGCGGCAGATCGCTCCCGGCGGCGTCCTGGTGGTGTACGACTTCGGCGGCGGCACGTTCGACACCTCCGTCCTGCGCCGGCGGCCCGACGGCGGCTGGGACGTCCTCGCCAGCGACGGCCTGCCCGACGTCGGCGGCGTCGACCTCGACGCGGCCCTGCTCGCCGACGTCGGGCAGAGCCTGGCGATGGGCAACGCCGAGCAGTGGCGGCAGCTCACCGACCCCACCGACGACATCTCCCGGCGGCGCAGCTTCCTGCTCCGCGAGGACGTGCGCACCGCCAAGGAGCAGCTGTCGCGCACCTCGTCGGCGGGCGTGCACGTGCCGCTGTTCGAGGTCGACCTGCACGTCACGCGGGCCGAGTTCGAGCAGGTGTCACGGCCCTACCTGCAGCGCACCGTCGACCTGACCGCCAACACGCTCCAGCGCGCCGGCGTGCGCACCGACCAGATCGCCGGACTGTTCCTGGTCGGCGGGTCGAGCCGCATCCCGATGGTCAGCACGCTGCTGCACCAGCGGCTCGGCGTCGCCCCCACGATCATCGAGCAGCCGGAGCTGGTGGTGGCCCTGGGCAGCGCGATCGCCGCGATGCCGAGCCGCCCCGGGCCGGTCGCGGGGGCCGTCTCGGGCCCGCAGACCGGGCCGCGCCTGCCGGGCATGGGTGCGCCGATGGGTGCCGTGCCCGTCTCCGGACCCGCCGCGCCGGTGTCCGCGCCCCTGACGGGCCCGATGTCGCCGGCCGCGTCGCCCTCGTCGCCGCCCACCTGGATCGGTGGCCTCCCGCCGGCGTCCGGCGCCCCCGTCTCGGCCCCGCCGAACATCCTCCCGCAGAGCGGCCCGCCGTCCAGCGGCCCGCCCGCGAGCGCCCCGCCCCTGAACGCCCCCGGCGGCCACCCGGGCTTCGCGCCTCCCGGTGGCCAGCAGGGCTTCGTCGCGCCCGGCGGCCCGCAGGGCTTCGTCGCGCCCGGTGGTGGTGCCATGGCCGGAGCCGCGTTCGGCAGCCAGGCGCCGGCGACCGCCCAGTTCGGTCACGGTGGCGGTCCGGCGACGCCCGGCGGCCCGCCCGGCGCGCCGCCCTTCGGCCCGCCCCCGCCGCGCCCGGCGAGCGGCGCCAAGCCAGGGCTCGTCATCGGCATCGCGGTCGCGCTCGTGCTGCTGCTCGGCATCGGCGGCGTCGTCACGTACCAGGCTGTGAGCAACGACAAGCCCGTCGACAACCCCACCGTCAGCACCGGCAACGGCAACCGCGGCACCGGCGGCGGCGCCACCGGGGCCGGCCCGGCCAGCACCAAGGACGCCAAGCCGGGCGCGAAGCAGCAGACCGTCGACATCAACAAGGCCGTCTGGTACGGCCAGGTCAAGCTCACCTTCGGCAAGATGACCTACGAGGCCGACGCCGACGACGACCCGCTGGTCGCCGAGGTCCAGATGGAGAACCTCGGCGACGACACCGTGCAGTCCTACGGCGTGCGGATGGCGTTCCAGATCGACGGCCAGGAGTACTCGGGCAGGTTCAAGGAGACGTCGCAGGTCTCCGGCGGCCAGAAGAGCAACTTCCACGTGTCCTTCGCCGTGTACGACCCGCTGAAGGCCAGCATCGGCACCGGCACGCTGCTCATCGGCGACGGCAAGGAGGCCCAGGCCAAGATCCCGCTCGGCGGCGGCGAGGTCGTCGCCTACGAGCCGGTCAACGTGCTGCAGAACAAGTCGGTCACGATCCACGACCTGCAGGTCACGTTCACCACCTGCGACGTGCGCGGCGGCTTCCTGGACTACAACGGCCAGGCACTGAAGGACAACCGGGTCTTCACCTGCAAGCTCGACATCCGCTACAACGGCAAGAGCAGCCTGTACGTGGGCGCGGAGCACTTCCGGCTCGGCCTGCCCGACGGCACCGAGGTCGCCCCGAAGAGCGCGCCGAACGAGGCGATGTCGTCCGGCTCGGAGAACCTAGCGCCCGCCCGCAACCTCGGCTTCCAGTTCAAGTACGTGCCCGGCACGTACAAGCTGCGCGTGGTCGACATCGCGGGTGACGCCCGGAAGCCGACCGACGTGGCCGAGCTGGACGTGACCGTCAAGTAGGCGGGTCCGCCCGCGGAGGTCAGGACCCGTCGCGCAGGTCGGCGAGGCGGGTCCGGGCGAACCTGACGGCGGAGAAGTCGGCCGTCGTGCCGGGCCCGCGGGGCGACTGCACCAGCAGCCCGGCCTCGACCGGCGCACCGGGCGCGAGAGGCATCGCGAACACGCGGGCCAGCTGCCAGGTGACGCCGTCGCCGGAGGCGTGCAGCGCGAAGACCGGACCCATCCGGCTGATCCGCAGGTGGACGCCGGACCCTTCGTAAGGCCAGCCGTTGGCGTCGTCGGAGGCGCCGGCGCGGGTCACGACGGTGACGACGCGCGGGATGCCCTCGGGGTCGAGCTCGGCGCACACCGTCGAACGCGAGGTCATCCATCCTGCCACGCTACGCGGGCCCTTAGTTCGGGCTCCGATCAAAGGGTTGGATCGAGTCTATTTCCTGAGCGGTTCTGTTGATTTCTGTGTGACATCGTTAACATGCGAAATCAGCATCCACCGATACCTGCCGCCAGCGGTGTCGGACTCCGTCCGCCAAGGAGAACACTCATGTCCGCATCACGTCACCGGCGGAGGCTGCTCACCACAGTCCTCGCCGCGGTGCTCGGCCTCGGGACGGCGGTGTCCGCCGCGCCGCCCGCGGGGGCCGCGCCGGCCCAGCCGTCGCCCCTCACCACCCCGTGGACGAGCCAGGCGCTCGCCGGCCAGCCGCTGCCGGAGTACCCGCGGCCGCAGATGACCCGTCCGGACTGGCTCAACCTCAACGGTGAGTGGCAGCTGCGCCAGTCGACCACCAACGACAACCCCGTCTTCGGCCAGACGCTGCCGGAGCGGGTCAACGTCCCGTTCCCCGTGGAGTCGGCGCTCTCCGGGATCAAGCGGCCCGCGAACGACAACCGGCTGTACCTGTTCTACCGGCGCACGTTCACGGTGCCGGCCGGGTGGGCCGGGCGCCGCGTCCAGCTGCACTTCGGCGCGGTCGACTACCAGGCCACGGTGTGGGTCAACGGCGTGCAGGTCGGCGGGCACACCGGCGGCTACGACCGCTTCGAGTTCGACATCACGCCGCAGCTCAACGGGGGCACCAACGAGCTGATCGTGCGGGCCTACGACCCGTCGGACACGCCCGGGCTCAACATCGCCCGCGGCAAGCAGGTGCGCAACCCGGGCGGCATCATGTACACGCCGTCGTCGGGCATCTGGCAGACGGTGTGGATGGAGCCGACGCCGACGGCGTCGATCTTCAGCGCCGACCTGTACCCCAACATCTCCAACAACACGTTGCGGATCCGGGTCTTCACCAGGGGCGACGTCAGCGGGCACTCGGTGTTGGCCGAGGCGATGGACGGCACGACCGTGGTCGGCACCGCGACCGGCGGCTTCACGGACTTCACCGTCCCGGTGCCCAACGCGCGGCGGTGGTCGCCGGACGACCCCTTCCTGTACAACCTCCGGATCTCGCTGCGCAACGGCGCCGGCGCGACCGTGGACCAGACCATGCACTACTTCGGCATGCGTGAGGTCGGCAAGGCCGTGGTCAACGGCAAGCTCGTGCCCACGCTGAACGGCCAGTTCGTGCTCCAGACCGGCGTGCTCGACCAGGGCTTCTGGCCCGACGGGCTCTACACGGCCCCGACCGACGCGGCACTCGCCGGCGACCTGCAGAAGATCAAGGACCTCGGCTTCAACATGGTCCGCAAGCACATCAAGGTGGAGCCGCAGCGCTGGTTCTACCACGCGGACCGGCTCGGGCTGCTGGTGTGGCAGGACATGCCGAGCATGGGCGAGGCGCCCGGCACCGCGGCGCAGCACGCGCAGTGGGAGACCGAGGTCGGGCAGATCGTCGACGAGCACCGGTCGTCGCCGGCGGTGATCGTGTACGTGCCGTTCAACGAGGGCTGGGGCGAGTGGAACCTCGCCGACACGACCCGCGTGGTGAACAACGTCAAGAACCAGGACCCGACCCGGCTCGTCAACGCGCACAGCGGCTACAACTGCTGCAACTCGAAGGGCGACCCCGGCAACGGCGACATCCAGGACTGGCACTGGTACGTCGGGCCCAACTCCCCGACGCCGACCAGCACCCGCACGGCGGTCCTCGGCGAGTACGGCGGCCTCGGCGTGCGCTCCCCGGGGCACGAGTACAGCCCGAACGGCGGGTACTTCGCCTACGAGACGCACCCGAACGGGACGTCGGCCACCGACCGGTACGTCGCCGTCCAGGCCCAGGCGCTCAACCTGGTCTACACGCGCGGGCTGGCCGGGATGGTCTACACCCAGCCGTTCGACGTCGAGGGCGAGTTCAACGGCTTCTGGACCTACGACCGGCAGGTGCTCAAGTACGACGGCGCCCGCATCCGCGCCGCGAACCAGCAGATGATCGCGGCCTCGAAGCGGCTCAACGCCGCCGGCCCGCCGCCCGGGGCGCCGGTCACCGGCCCCGGCGGCAAGTGCGTCGACATCGCGGCCGACGACACCGGCGGCAACGGCTCCGCGGCGCAGCTGTGGGACTGCCAGCTCAGCGCCGTCGACCAGCACTGGTCCTGGAGCGGCACCGCGCTGCAGACGCTGGGCCGCTGCCTGGACGCGACGGGCAACGGCACCGCCAACGGCACCCTGATCCAGCTGTGGGACTGCAACGGCGGCGGGGCCCAGCAGTGGGTGCCGCAGACCAACGGCTCGCTGCGCAACCCGCAGTCCGGCCGGTGCCTGGACTCCCCCAGCGGCTCCACGGCCAACGGCGCGCGGCTGCAGCTGTGGGACTGCAACGGCAGCGGCGCGCAGGTGTTCCGCATGGGCGGCGGCTCTCCCGGCGCCACGTTCGTCAACGGCACGGGCGGCCAGTGCGTCGACGTGGCCGCCGACGACACGGGTGGCAACGGCGCCGCCGTGCAGCTGTGGGGCTGCCAGCCCTACGCCGTGGACCAGCACTGGGCGTGGGACGGCACCGCGCTGCGCACGCTCAACCGGTGCATGGACGCGACCGGTAACGGCACCGCCAACGGCACCCTGATCCAGCTGTGGGACTGCAACGGCGGCGGGGCCCAGCAGTGGGTGCCGCAGACCAACGGCTCGCTGCGCAACCCGCAGTCCGGCCGGTGCCTGGACTCCCCGAACGGCTCCACCAACAACGGGGCCCGGCTCCAGCTCTGGGACTGCAACGGCAGCGCCGCGCAGGTGTTCCTGAAGCAGTAACGACCGTGGATATGGCGGGGGGGGGCGGTTCGCCGCCCCCCGCCATCGCGATTTGTCAAGAGTTGACAAAACTCGATATCGGCGCGAATCTCCGTAGTGAACGTCCCGCCCCCTTGAGAAGCGCCGCCCCGCCAGGCGTGCGCACGCCATCCCCAGCGTCGACGGCTGGTGCTGGCACGCGCGCTGACAACGATGTCGGAAGCGGCGAGACAACCCTCACCGAAACGGCAGGTTGCCGCATGACACTCCCCCGCCCCCGCACCACCCGCAGACGCGCCTGGTTCGCGGCGGCCGCCCTCGCCGCGAGCCTGATCAGCGCCACCGTGTTCACCGAGCCCGCGGCCGCCGCCGCCGGCGACTGGTCGACCAGCTTCGAGGCCGGCGAGCCGCAGCCGACCTGGACCAACAGCGTCGAGAACAGCAACGGCGTCGGCGGCTACTGCTGCGCGCTGACCGGCATGGAGAGCATCCCGGGCACCGGAACGGCCCACACCGGGACGACCGCGCTGCTGTACTCCGGCAACGACCTGAGCGCGACGACGTCCTTCTCGTACAACCGGGTCTTCGACGTCGACATCCCGGTCGGCGCGGCCAGCACGCTGTCCTACTGGGTGTACCCCCAGTCCGGCGGGCATCTCGACGTCGCGGTCGACCTGATGTTCACCGACGGCACCAACCTGCGCGACTCCGGCGCGGTGGACCAGCACGGTGTGCGGGTGCACCCGACGTTCCAGGGCAACGGCTCGGTGCTGTCCTTCGACACCTGGAACTACGTCACGTCCAACATCGGCGCCGTCCGGGCCGGCAAGACGATCGACCGGATCATGGTCGCCTACGACCAGCCGCTCAACACGGGGTTGTTCCGCGGCTGGTTCGACGACATCCAGATCCGCGCCGACGGTGGCACCGCGGCCCGGCTGTCGGACTACGTCGACACCCGCCGCGGCTCCAACTCCAGCTTCAGCTACTCGCGCGGCAACACGTTCCCCGGCACGACGGTCCCGAACGGCTTCAACTTCTGGACCCCGGTGACCAACGGCAACAACGACAGCTGGCTGTACGAGTACAAGGCCACGACCGTGCAGGGCTTCGCGATCAGCCACGAGCCGAGCCCGTGGATCGGTGACTACGCGCAGCTGCAGGTCATGCCGATGACCGGCGCGGTGAAGTCGACGCCGGACTCGCGCAAGTCGACCTTCACCCACGCCAACGAGGTGGCGAAGGCGCACTACTACAAGACGCGGCTCGACACGTACGGCATCACCGCGGAGATCGCGCCGACCGACCACGCCGGCGTCATGCGCTTCACGTTCCCGTCGGCGGCGGAGTCGGTGATCCTGTTCGACACCGTCGACAGCGCCAGCGGCTCGCTCACCGTCAACAACGCCAACCGGACGATCCAGGGCTCGATCAACCACCGCGGCCAGACGCTGTACATCTCGGCGACCACGGACAAGGCGATCGCCGCCTCGGGCACCATCACCGGCCAGGGCGCGACCAGCTGGGTCCGCTTCGCCACCGCCGCCAACGAGCAGGTGACCCTGAAGATCGGCACCTCGTTCATGAGCGTCGCGCAGGCCACCGCCAACCTCAACCAGGAGGTCGGCGGCAAGAGCTTCGACACGGTCCGCGAAGAGGCCGCGACGGTCTGGGACAACACGCTCGGCAAGGTCCGGATCGAGGGTGCGACCAGCGACAACCAGGTCACGTTCTACTCGAACATGTACCGCTCGTTCATGTACCCGAACAACCGCTCCGAGATGGTCGGCGGGGTCCGCAAGTACCACAGCCCCTACGACAACACGATCCACGACGGCCAGATGTACGTGAACAACGGCTTCTGGGACACGTCCCGCGCGGTCTGGCCGTTGTACACGCTGCTCACGCCGACGCGGACCGGCGAGATGCTCGACGGCATCGTCAACGCGTACAAGAACTTCGGCTGGACGCCGCGCTGGACCGGGCCCGGCTCGATCGACATCATGGTCGGCACCAACCAGGACCTGGCGTTCGCCGACGCCTACGTGAAGGGCGTCCGCAACTTCGACTACCAGGCGGCGTACGCGTCGATGGTGAAGAACGCGAGCACCTACTCCGGCGCCGGCAACAAGGGCCGCAAGGCGATCCAGACGTCGGTGTTCAAGGGGTACGTGGCGACCGACGTCCTCGGTGAGTCGGCGGCGTGGACCCTGGAGGACGCGACCAACAACTTCGGCATCGCGCAGATGGGGCAGGCGCTCGGCTACACCGAGGACGCCGCCTACTTCCGCAACCAGGCCCTCGACTACACCAACCTGTTCTCGCAGTCCGTCGGGTTCTTCCGCGGCAAGCAGAGCAACGGCGCGTGGCGCACCACCGACGCGAACTTCAAGCCCAACGAGTGGGGCTGCGAGTTCACCGAGGGCGCGCCGTGGCACTACGCGACCGCCGCACCGCAGGACCCGAACGGCATGGCCAACCTCTACGGCGGCAAGGCCCAGCTCTCGGCGAAGATCGACTCGGTGCTCGCCGCGTCCCGGGACTTCCTGCCCGGCTGCTACGGCGGGACGATCCACGAGATGTCCGAGGCGTACGACACGAACATGGGCCAGTACGCGCACTCCAACGAGCCCATCCACCACATGCTCTACATGTACAACTACGCCGGCACCCCGGCGAAGACGCAGAACCAGGTCCGCAAGGTGCTGACCACGCTCTACAACTCGGGCGCCGGCACCGGCAACGGGTACCTCGGCGACGAGGACAACGGTGAGATGTCCGCCTGGTACGTCTTCTCCGCGATGGGCTTCTACCCGGCGCGGATGGGCTCGACCGACTACACGATCGGCGCGCCGCTGCACCCGAAGACGACGATGACGCTGGAGAACGGCCGGACGTTCACGGTCGACGCGCCCGGCGTCAGCGACACCAACCGCTACATCCAGAGCGCCACCCTCAACGGCGTCAACTACACGAAGAACTACCTGACGCACGCGGACCTCACCGCGGGCGGCACGCTGAACTTCGTGATGGGTCCGAACCCGTCGTCGTGGGGCACCGGCGCCTCGGACGTCCCCGGCTCGCTCACCACCGGCACGGCCGCCCCCGTCCAGCTCAAGGACAAGGCGACCGGCAGCACCGTCACCGCCACCGCGGAGAACGGCACCGCCGAGGGCCGCGCGATGCTGGTCGACGACACGTCGATGACCAAGTGGCTGGCCTTCGCGACCACCGCCACGATCACCTGCCAGCTCACCGCGTCGGCGACGGTCAAGCAGTACACGCTGACCTCCGCCGACGACGTGCCCGGCCGCGACCCTCGCAGTTGGACGCTGCAGGGCTCGAACGACGGCGTCACCTGGACGACGGTCGACACCCGCACCAACATCGACTTCGTCGACCGGCGGCAGACCAGGGCGTTCGTGATCAGCAACGGGACCTCGTACTCGCGGTACCGGCTGCAGATCACGGCCAACCACGGCGCCGCGGAGACCCAGCTGGCGGAGTTCGAGCTCCTCGGCTGAGCACGGCACGCGTCCTGGAGGGCGGTCACCGGTCGCGGTGGCCGCCCTCCGGCGTCCCGGCCGGCGGTGATCACCGGCGCCCGGCGTTGATCATCGAGAAAGCGCTCTCCCATCCGGTCGCCCGCGGCGGTAATGTGCCGGTGATCGACGGCCGGCGATCGGGGGGACGGATGCTGCGGCTGGTGCTCGGCGCGTTACGGCGCAGGGTGGCGCAGAGCGTCGCCGTGCTGGTCCTCACCACGCTGCTGTGCGCGGTCGCCGCCGCCGGGCCGCAGTTCGTCGCCGCCGCGGCCGCCCGGACCGCCGCGGCCGACCTCGCCTCGGCACCGCCCGCGCAGCGGCTGCTGTCGGTGCGCCGCAGCATCCCCCCCGACGGCGACCCGGCCGCCGCGCTCGCCGCCTTCCGCACCGAGGTCGAAGGGCTGCTCCCGCTGCGCGACGCCGAGCCGGTCCTCGGGCTGCGCCAGCCCTTCACGGTCAGCACCGGTGGCTTCGGTCGCACGGTCCCGGTGGCGTACCGCGACGGCGTCTGCGACCGGCTGCGGATCACCGGTGCGTGCCCGGCGCAAGGGTCCGAGGTGCTGCTGAGCCGCCGCGCGTCCGCGACCCTCGGCATCGGTGCCGGCCAGGACCTGATGGTCCGGACCCAGCCGTCGGCGCCCGAGCTGCCGCTGCGCGTCACCGGCACGTACGAGCTGCTCGACCCGGGCGGCGTCTACTGGGCGGACCCGCTGTTCGGCCCGGGGAGGATCGAGGCCGGCGAGGAGACCCTGGACCCGGTGTTCGCGGCGCGGGACACGTTCGCCGGCGTCCGGTTCAACGGCGCGACCGCGGTCTACACGACACTGGTGCCGCCACGGCTCGCCGCGGGTCCGGGCTCCTTCGCCGACAGCCTCGCCGAGACCGGGTACACGCTGCGCAGCGCCGGCTACGAGCTCGTCACGCCCGGCGAGGAGCTGCTCGGCGTCATCGCGGCGGACAAGGCCGCGGTCCGCGAGGGCGCCCTCGCCGGCTGGCTGCAGGCGATCATGCTGTGCTGGCTGGCCCTCGCGGTCGTCGGCCGGCACACCGCGCAGGACCGGCGGGCGGACGTGGCGCTGCTGAAGCTGCGTGGCGGCACCCGCCGCCGGATCGTGCACCTCGCCGCCGGCCAGCACCTGGCGCCGATGCTGGCGGCGCTGCCGCTCGGCCTGCTCCTCGGCTGGCTCGGGGCGCGCCTCGCCGCGGGCGGGCCGGTGCCGGCGACGGAGCAGGCCGCGACGCTGCGGCTCGTCACGACCGCGGTCGCCGCCGCCGTCGCGGGCGGGCTCGGGATCCTCGCGCTGACCGAGCTGCCGGCGCTGCGCACCCCCGTCGCCGTGCTGCTGCGGCGCGGCCCGCAGCGAGGCTCGGGGCGGGCCGGGCGGATCCTCGACCTGCTGCTGCTCGCCCTCGCCGGCGCGGCGCTCTACCAGGCACGCAGCGCCGGGCCGTCCGGGCTCGGCGCGGCCGCCCCCGCTCTCGTCGCCCTCGCCGTCACGATCCTGCTGGCACGGCTGGTCACCGGGTCCGCCGGGCGGGCCGGGACGGCTGCGCTGCGGGCCGGCCGGCTGCGGGCCGGGCTGGCCGCGCTGCAGTTCCACCGCCGCCCCGGCATCGAGCGGATCTTCGCGCTGGTCGCGGTCGCCGTCGCGCTGGCCGGGCTGGCGGCGCAGGGCTATGCCGCCGGCCGCACCGCCCGGGCGGACCGGGCCGCGGTCGAGATCGGCGCGGACCGGGTGCTGCAGGTGCGGGCCGCGAACCGGACCGCGCTGCTGTGGGCGGTCCGGCAGGCGGACCCGGGCGGCAGGACCGCGATGGCGGTCGCCGTCGACACCGCCGCCACCCCTGCGGTGCTCGCCGCCGACGTCCGCCGGCTCGCCGCCGTCACGGGTGCCGCCAGGGACGCCCTGGACGGCGCCGAGGGCTCGTTTCCCGCGGTCGACGGCACCTCGCTCACCCTGACGGCCCGAAACGACTCGCCGGCCCCGGTCCGGCTGGTGCTGAGCCTGGAGCACACCGCGACCGGCGCGGTCACCACGGTGCCGATCGGCCCGCTGCCCCCGGGCGAGCAGGAGGTGTCCGCGCCGCTGCCCGGCTGCGCGCAGCGGCCCGGCTGCCGGATCCTCGGCATGGTCCTCGCCGGGCCGGCCGACGTCGATGGCGCGCCCGAGCCGGCGCCGGCGGCGTCCGCGCTGGTCGTCCGCGGGCTGCGGCAGGACGGACCGGCCGGCGAGGTGCTCGACGCCGCGCGGCTCGGCGACCCGCGCTTCTGGCGGGCCACCACCACCGGCGCGGGTATGAGCGTCGCCGCCCGCGACGGCGTGCTGACCTTGCGGATCCCGCAGCCCGCCAAGGGGCAGCGCGCCGGTGACAACCACGCGTGGGTGGTCGACTCCGCGCAGCCCGTCCCGGTCGTCCTGGCCGGCCCCGCCCCGGAGGCCTGGGTCGACGGCGACCCGGCGCTGACAATGTTCGGCGGGCTGGGCGTGCCGGTCCGGGTCGTCGGCACCGTCCCGCTGCTGCCGTCGCTCGGCGCCTCGGGTGTGCTCGTCGACCTCGCCACCGCGCAGCGCTCCCTCGGCGCCCCCGGCACCTCCGGCGACCGGCTGGAGGTGTGGCTGGCCGGGGGCACGTCCCGGGCGGAGGTCGCCGCGCTCACCGCCCGGCTCGCCGCCGCCGGGGTCGAGGTCACCGGCGCCGACAGCGTCGCCGCACGGCGGGACCGGCTCGCCGGGCACGGGCCCGCCCTCGCCGCCCGCTTCGGGCTGCTGACCGCCGGCGCCGGCCTGCTGCTGGCCGCGGTGGCGGCGACGGTCGCGGTGACCGCCGAGCGCCGGGTCCGCGGCCAGGAGCTGCGGGCGATGCGCCACCAGGGCCTCGCCGCACGCGACGCGGCCGGCGCCGGGTTCCTCGGCCAGGCGGCCCTGCTCGGCGTGGGTCTCGCCGGCGGCCTCCTCGCCGCGGTCGTCGCGCAGCGGGCCGTCGGCGCGCCGGTGGTCGCGTTCATCGACGACTGGCGGCTCCTGGCGCCGCCCGACCCTTCCCAGCCCGTGGCCCTCGCGGCCGCCGGGCTCGTCGCGCTCGCCGTGCTCGGCGCGGTGTCGTGCGGCGCGCTGCTGTCATGGGCCCGAACCATCAGAGGTGCTCGATGATCACGCTGATCCTGGTGATGCTGCGGACGCGGCGCGGGCAGGCGGTCACCCTCGCGGTGCTGTCGCTCCTCGCGGTCGGCGCCGCTGTCGCCGTCCCCGCCTACCTGGCGGCCGTCGACGCCGCCGTGGTCCGTGGCGAGGTCGCCGCAGCCGAGGCCGGCGAGCGGACCGTCTCGCTCAACGCGACCGTCGACAGCGGCGAAGGGCTCGGCCGGGTCCAGTTCGCCGACGTCGGCAACACCCTCCTCGACCTGCCGGGCTTCACCCACGTGTACTCCGCCCGCTTCCCCGCCGTCGGCATCGAGCCCGGCCCGCGCGAGGCGTCCTGGATCACCTACCGGCAGCACGTCTGCGCGCACGTGACCGTCGTCGCCGGGCGCTGCCTCATCGGCTCCGGCGAGGTGCTCCTCGGCGAGCAGAGCGCGCGCCGGCTCCGCCTCCGCGCCGGGGACGAGGTCACCGTGACGTATGCCGTCAGCAACCCCGACCCGGAGGGCAGGGCCCCGGCCTACACCGCGGACGGCGCGCCCGTCCGGATGGTCGTCGTCGGCGTGTACCGCGTGCCGGCGCCGCGCGACGAGTACTGGGGCGGCCACGACTACTTCGCCCTCGACGCGTTCGGCCGCGCCGCCGAGCCGGTGTTCACCGACGCCGCCACGTTCGAGCTGATGCACCCCGCGATGAGCAACGTCTCCTTCGACGCGACCGCCGACGCCTCCGTGTTCGACCCGGCGGGCGGCGCGGCGCTGCGCGACCGCCTGGCGCGGCTCAAGGACGACACCGCCCGGCTCGGCGCCGGTTTCGGCGTCACCACCCGGATCCCGGACCTCGTCGACCGCATCGACCGCAGTCGCGACCTGGCCCGGCAGACCGTGCCCGTCGGCGCGGTGCCGCTGGTGCTGCTGGCGTACCTGGCGCTGTACCTCGCGGTCGACTACGGCGCCGAGGGCCGGCGCACGGAGCTCGCCGTCGTCGCGCTGCGCGGGACGCGATGGTGGCACCGGTGGACCCTCGCGCTCGGCGAATCCGTCGCCGCAATCGCCGCCGGTGCGGTCGCCGGGTACGCCGCCGGGCAGCTCGCCATCGGCGGGTTCGTCGCCTGGCGGTTCCCGGGTCTCGGCCTGCCGCTGCTCGACGCGGGCGCGCTGTGGCCGGCGGTGACCGCCGCGCTCGGCGCCGTCCTCGTCGCGGCCCTCGCCCAACGCCGGCACCTGCTGAGCCCCGTCTCCGACCTGCTGCGCCGCGTCCGCCGGCGGGCGCCGGGCTTCCCGGTCGGCGAGGTCGTCCTGGGCGCGCTGGCCGCCGCCGCCGTCGGACAGCTCTTCGCGACCGGCGGCCGGCTGTCCGGCGTCGGCATGCTCGCCCCGGCGCTGAGCATCCTCACCCTCGCCGCCGCCGGCGCGCGCCTGCTCGGGCCGGCCGCCGCCGCGGTGGGCCGCGCCGCCCTCGCCCGTGGCCGGGTCGGGACCGCGCTCGCCGCGCTGCACCTCGGCCGCCGCCCCGCCGCGCACCGGATCCTCCTGCTGCTGGTCACCGCGACCGCGGTCCTCGGCTATGCGGTGAGCGGCGCCGACGTCGCCGGGCAGGACCGCGACCTCGCCGCCCGGATCACCACCGGCGCGCCACGGGTCGTGACGGTGGTGCCCGTGTCCAGGCAGCAGCTGCTGTACGCCGTCCGGTCCGCGGATCCGGACGGGCGCTTCGCGATGGCCGTCGCGCACGTCCCCGGCGGGGCGCCCGGTGAGCCGCCGAAGCTCGCCGTCGACTCCGCGCGGCTGCCCTCGGTCGTCGAGTGGCTGCCGGAGTACGGCGACCTCGACGCGAACCGGATCGCCCAGGTGCTGCACCCGCCGGCCCGGCCGCCGATCGTCGTGACCGGGCAGGAGATCACGATCGACATCGACGTGTCCGGCGCGCGGGCGGAGGAGCCGGTGCGGCTCTTCGCGGTGCTCGCCTCCCTCACCGGCCGGGGCACCACCTCGGCCGCCGCCGGGGTGCTGGCCGACGGGCCGTACACCGTCCGCGTGCGCACCTCCGTCTGCGCCGACGGCTGCCGGTTGGTCGCGCTGCGGCTGGCCCCGGACCGTCAGACCGCGACCGGCATCACCGTCGGCGTCACCCTCCGCGGGCTGGGCGGCACGTCCTCCACGCCCGGCGTCACCTCCCCTGCGCCTGGCGGAGCTTCCCCGGTGCCGGGCCCCGAGCCTGGCGGGGCTTCCCCTGCGCCGGGCGCCGGGCCTGGCGGGGCTCGTCCTCACCGCCATCACCGGCATCGCCGGCTCCGGCAAAACCACCCTCATCACCAGCGACTTCCTCACCCA